>JANOSS010000065.1:0-21126 GCA_031415995.1 Caulobacter sp.
GTGGGGGGGGGCCCCGCCGGGCGGCGGCCCCCCCCGCGCGGCCTAAGCGGAGAAGCCCCCTCAGTCGGCTCTGCCGACAGCTCCCCCGGAGGGGAGCATCCATCAAGCCGCGCGGCGCGCCTTCTTGACCTTGGTAATCGCCCGGTCGCGGCGCAGGCGCGACAGGTGGTCGATGAACAGCACGCCTTCCAGGTGGTCCATCTCGTGCTGGATGCAGACGGCGAACATGCCCTCGGCCTCCTCGACGACGCGCTCGCCCGTATAGTCGAGATAGCGCAGCGTCACCTTCGAAGGCCGCTCGACCTCGTCATAATAGTCGGGGACCGACAGGCAGCCCTCTTCATAGCCTTGCGTCTCTTCCGAGGTCGCCAGGATCTCGGGATTGACGAAATAGCGCGGGGCCGGCTCCTCGCCGTCGCGGGCCAGGTCCATGACGATGACCCGCACCGGCTCGCCGATCTGCACGGCGGCCAGGCCGATGCCGGGGGCGTCGTACATGGTCTCCAGCATCTCATCCATCAGATGGCGCAGATCGTCGGTCACGCCCTCGACGGGGGTGGAGATCTTCTTCAACACGGCCATATCGGCGGCGTTATCGACGGTGAGGATGCGACGGAGAGCCATGATGGGTGTCAGGTAAGGGGCTCGTTCCGGAGCGTCAAGGTCGGGGGCTCTGGTGCCGCCAGCTTGTTGAGCGCCCGCACGCCGCTTTCGACCGGTGTCAGTTCGGCGATTTCCCGGCCTTCGTGGTCAACCGACAGGTCCTCGAAGCGCCGGGCCTGGGTCAGGACCTGGCTCTCCAGCGAGCCGACGAACTGGTTGTACTTGCCCACCGCGCTTTCCAGCGCCTTGCCCACGGCGCCGGCGTGGGCGCCCATCACCGCTACCCGCTTGTAGAGTTCACGCCCCACCGCGACGATATTGGCGGCGTTCTTGGCCTGGTCTTCCACCCGCCAGCCGTAGGCGACCGCCTTGCACAGCGCAAACAGGGTGGTGGGCGTGACCAGCAGCACCCGCTTGTCCATGGCCTCGGTCATCAGGTCGGGCAGGCGCTCCAGGGCGGCGGCGAGGAAGCTGTCGCCGGGCACGAACATCGCCACGAAGTCGGGCGAGCCCTCGGCGGCGAACTGGTCCCAATAGGTCTTGGCCGACAGGCTGGTCATGTGGGCCCGCACGCTCTGGGCGTGACGCAGCAGGGCGGCCTCGCGCGGCAGTTCCTCGGCCATTTCCTGGGCTTCCAGAAAGGCGTTGAGCGAGCATTTGGCGTCGATCACGAACACCGCACCACCGGGCATCCGCACCTTGACGTCGGGCCGGCGGCGGCCCTCGTCGGTGTCGACGCTGAACTGCTCCTCGAAGTCGAAGCGCTTGTTGAGGCCGGCGGCCTCAAGAACGTTGCGCAGGGTCTGCTCGCCCCAGCGCCCCTGCACGCCGGCCCCGCGCCGCAGGGCGGCCGACAGCTTGCGGGCCTCGAACTGGGTGGCGACCGAGGCCTCCATCAGGGCGGCGATCTGGGCCTTGAGCCCGCCGGTTTCCTCGGCGCGCGACTTTTCGACGGCGGTGACCTGGGCCTCGAACTTGGCCAGGGTCTCGGCGACCGGCTTCAACTGGGCCTCCAGGCGCTGCTGCGACAGCAGTTCGCGGCTACGGAAGTTCTCGTCGGCGCGCTTGATCAGGGCCTCGGCGACGGTGTTGGCGGTCATGTTGGCCTGCTGGGCGGCCTGGGCGCGGATCAGTTCGCCCTGGGTGGCTGACTGATCCTCCAGCAACCGAGCCCGCTCGTCGGCCTGGACCAGACGGGCGTTCAGGTCCCAGGCGCGGGCGTCAGCCGAGCTCGCCCGCCGCGTGGCGGCCAGGGCCCAGAGGGCGGCCGCCACGGCGATCAGGGCGAAAACGATGGCGAGGATCAGGAACGGATCGGAAAAGTTCATGCTCCGTTCCTAGCCGGAGTCGGGGGCGGGCGGAAGGCGCGGCCTTTGCTCACATCATTAAAACCCGCTCTCCCCGGCGAAGGCCGGGGCCCAGATTCAGCCTGAGTGTTTGGGGATGATGCGCCTCAGGCCGTGGCCAGGCACACCCGTCTCTCCGGGTTCGATCTGGGCCCCGGCTTTCGCCGGGGAGAGCGGAGAGTGGTCAGTAAGCGCAGTCGGTGAATACCCGGCTGATGTCGCCCTTCCACTCCCCGTGATAGAGCTCCAGCAGGCGATCAGCCCGCGTGCGGCCGCTGGCGGCGATCTCTTCGAGTTCGCCCATATAGACGGTCTCGTCCAGGAAGCCGCCGTTCATGTGGGCCCGGCCCTTGAGGCCCGACTTGGCGATGGCGACGAAGTCGCGGGCCACGTCCTGGGCGGTGCGCCCGGCGATCGGCGCCTTCAAACCCAGAACCGGCACGTCGCGGCGCAGTTGGGCGCGCTCCTCAGCCGTCCAGTCCTTGCAGAGGTCCCAGGCGGCGGCCAGGGCGGCGTCATCATAGAACACGCCGGTCCACAGGGCCGGCAGGGCGCAGAGGCTGCTCCACGGGCCGGCGTCGGCGCCGCGCATTTCCAGATAGGTCTTTAGGCGCACTTCCGGGAACAGGGTGGTGGTGTGGTCGGCCCAGTCCTTGATCGAGGCGCGCTCGCCCGGCAGCTCATCGATCTTGCCGTCGATGAAATCGCGGAAATTGCGACCGGCCAGATCGATATAGCGGTCGCCGCGCTTGGCGAAATACATCGGCACGTCCAGGGCGTAGCGGGCATAGCGCTCGAAGTCGAAGCCGTCCTCGAAGACAAAATCCAGCAGGCCGGTACGGTCAGCGTCGGTGTCGGTCCAGACATTGGCCCGGCTCGACAGGAAGCCGTTGGGCTTGCCTTCCGTGAACGGAGAATTGGCAAACAGGGCCGTGACGATCGGCTGCAGGGCCAGGCTCATGCGGAACTTGGCAACCATGTCGGCTTCGCTGGAGAAGTCGAGATTGGCCTGCACCGTGCAGGTGCGCAGCATCATGTCCAGACCCAGCCCGCCGACCTTGGGCATGTAGTTGCGCATGATGACGTAACGCCCCTTGGGCATCACCGGCACCTCTTCGCGCTTCCACACCGGCGAGAAGCCCAGGCCCATGAAGCCCAGGCCCAGCTCGTCGGCCACGGTCTTGACCTCGTCGAGGTGCTGGCCGGTCTCTTCGCAGATGTCGTGCATGGTCAGCAGCGGCGCGCCGCTGAGCTCGAACTGGCCGCCGGGCTCCAGGCTGACATTGGCGCCGTTGCGCTCCAGCCCGATGATGACCTCGCCTTCCATCACCGGCTTCCAGCCGAAGCGCTGCAGGCCGGTCAGCAGGGCGTGGACACCCTTGTCGCCATAGTAGGGCACGGGCGCGTGCGAGCCGAGATAGAAGCCGAACTTTTCGTGTTCGGCCCCGACCCGGAAGGCTTCCTTGGGCTTGGAGCCCGAGGCGAAATAGGCGGTCAGGTCGTCGAGCGTCAGCGGACGCTCCTGCAGGCTGGCGGTATCGGCCATGAGCCGTCTCTCCCCAAGGTCTCATACGCATCGAGTAGGGAGACCCCCCGACCAGCCGCGAACGCGTAACGGCAATTGGGCGTTTTTTTAGCGAACCTCAAGAGGGGGCCGCCGCTTTAGGTCTCCCGCCAGTCGCCGGCGGCCGCCTGCCAGAGGGTCAGGGCGCTGATGGCGGCGGTGTCGGCGCGCAGGATGCGAGGGCCAAGCGACACCGGTGTGACGAACGGCAGCGACCGCAAACGCTCGCGTTCCTCCGGCGAGAAACCGCCTTCCGGACCGATCAGGATGGCGGCCGGCGCGGCGCTTCCCGCGAGGGCCTGAAACGCCGGACGGGCGTCGCCGCCCTCGTCGCAGAACACCAGCTTTCGGGCCGGATCCCAGCCGTCGAGGATATCGGCCAGCTTTTCGGGATCTTCCACCGTCGGCACGTCCAGGCGGCCGGTCTGCTCGGCGGCCTCGATGGCGATGGCGTCCAGGCGACCCAGCTTGACGAAGTCGACATTGGTGCGTCGGGTGATGGTCAGCCGCACCCGACGCACGCCCAGCTCGGCGGCCTTTTCGACGATGGTTTCGACGCGGCCGCGCTTGACCAGGGCGATGACCAGATCAAGGTCCGGCCCCAGGGCCATGGGCCGGACCTGCTCGTCGACCTTCAGCAGCGAGCCGCGCTTGCCGGTCTCGGTCAGGGTGGCGGTCCACTCGCCGTCGCGGCCGTTGAACAGCGCCACCTGGGCGCCGATAGCCTGGCGCATCACCGAGGTGAGATAGCGCGACTGGTCGAGGGTCAGGACGACGCCGTAGCCGGGGGCCAGTTCCTGGGGAACGAAAAGACGGATCATGTCGCCCTTCTAGCGCGACTTGTGGTTTCAGCGGTAGGCTCCCCCCATGAGCAAAATCCGCGACTATGATGAAGAGCTGGCCCATCTGCAGCTGGCCCTGATCGGACTGCAGCAGAAGGCCATCAAGGACGGCTGGAAGAACCTGACCGTGTTCGAGGGCCGCGACGCCGCCGGCAAGGATGGCGCGATCTCGCGGATCACCCAGCACCTGTCGCGGCGCAACACCATCGTGGTCGCCCTGCCCAAGCCTTCAGACCGCGAACAGGGCGAGTGGTACTTCAAGCGCTATGTCGAATGGTTGCCGGCCTCGGGCGAGGCGGTGCTGTTCAACCGCTCCTGGTACAACCGCGGCGGCGTCGAGCCGGTCATGGGCTTCTGCACGCCGCAGCAGCAGGAGCAGTTCCTCAAGGACGTGCCGGCCTTCGAGAAGATGCTGGTCGACAGCGGCATGCGCTACGCCAAGTTCTGGCTGGATATCAGCCGGGAGACGCAGGGCGAGCGGCTCAAGGCCCGATCGGAAGATCCCCTGAAGGCCTTCAAGATCAGCCCGCTGGACGCCGTCGCCCAGGAAAAGTGGGATGACTACAGCACCGCCCGCGACGAGATGCTGACCCGCACCCACACCGAAGCCGCGCCCTGGATCTGCGTCCGCGCCGACCACAAGAAGGCCGCGCGTCTGAACATCATCCGCTGGCTGCTGCACGCGGCCGGCGACAAGACGCTGGTCAGGGGCGTGGCCAAGCCCGACCCCGAGGTGATCTTCCCGTTCGAGGTCGCGGCGCTGAGCGACGGGCGGCTGGCGCGGTAGCTAACCCATTTCCAACCCACCAAAACCTTGTCATCCCGGCCGCAGCGAAGCGGAGAGCCGGGACCCAGGGGTCAGCGCAGTGCGGTAGCCACTGGGTCCCGGACAGCCTCTACGAGGCTTCCGGGATGACAAGGATTTAGGTCTTGGACCGTTTCCGCGCCGCGCGTTCGGCGGCGAGCTCGAGGTTCTGGACGACCCGATACTGGACGATCTCGCGAACCAGCGCCTCGGGCAGGGGCTTGTCCGGCTGAAAACGGATCGTGCCCTTGCTGGTGTCATAGGCCTGCAGCCGGTCGGCGAAGGGTTCGATCACGTTGTGCGGATAGAAGGCGCAGTGGCGCTTGGCGGCGCCGAAATGCACCAGCAGGCCGTTCAACTTGAAGCTTGGCAGGCCATAGCTGATGCACTCCTCCGCGCCTGGGGCGGCGGCCAGAATCTGGCGGCGGAGCACTTGGAGCGCGACGCGCTGGTCGGGCGGAACCTCGGCGAGATAGGCGTCGATCGAGGCGGCGGCGGCTTTCACGGCGGTTCCTCCCTGAGGGTCTTCGAGGACCTCACGCCTCAGCCTGATCCGACAACCGTCCCGGATCAATCGACTGGCGACAGACCCGCATACACCGAGGCGGAAATAGCGCGCCTGTCATCGCCAGCTTCACAACCGGCTCAGGGCGTGATCCTGTCGCGGCGCAGGTGAGGACACGGCCATGGACCATACGACAAGCCAATCAGCCCGGACCACCACCGCCATCCGGCTGGGAGCGGGGCTGCTGCAGGGCCTGGCGCTGTTCCTGCTGCAACAGGCGCAGGAGGCCAAGGTCTGGCCGGCCACCCAGCCCCTGGCCTTCGCGCCACTGGTGCTGATCGCCCTGTTCGCGCCCTTCGTCATCCTGGCCGGGATCGGGGCCCTGCGTCGCAACAGCCTGATCGTCTGGGCGCTGGGGGCGGCCGCCTTCGCAGCGGGCCTGGCCTTTTATGGCGCCTGGCAAGGCGTCGACGCCGACAGGATGCCCGACTTCCCGGTCTTTGCGGCCATCGCCGCCGGCCTGTTCATCGCCCACCACCTGATCCAGCCGGCCGAGGCCGAGCGGCGGGTTGTGGCTCACTATCCGGCCTATTTCGATATCACCTGGATGCACGGAGTGCAGCTGGCCCTGTCGGCGGCCTTCACCGGGGCGTTCTGGATCCTGCTGTTCCTCGGCGCCTCGCTGTTCAAGCTGATCGGCATCGACGCGTTCCAGAAGCTGATCGCCGAAGAGGCCTTCGCCTTTCCCGCCACCACGGTGATGTTCGCCGCCGCCGTGCAACTGACCGACGTGCGCTCGACCCTGGTGCGCGGCGTGCGCACCGTGGCCCTGACCCTGCTGGCCTGGCTGCTGCCGCTGATGACCCTGATCGCCGCCGGCTTTCTGGCCAGCCTGCCGTTCACCGGGCTGGAGCCGCTGTGGAAGACCAAGGCCGCCACCGCCCTGCTGCTGACCGCCGCCGCCCACCTGATCGTGCTGATCAACGCCGCCTATCAGGACGGCGAGGACGCCCCGCCCGTGGTCCTGAAATGGGCCGCGCGGCTGGCCGGCCTGCTGCTGATCCCGATCAGCGCCCTGGCCGCCTATGGCCTGGCCCTGCGCATCGGCCAGTACGGCCTGACGCCCGAGCGGGTGTTCGCCGCCGCCTTCGTGCTGGTCGCGGTCGGCTATGCGGTGGGCTACGCCATCGCCGCCGTCCGTCCCGGGGCCTGGATGAAAGGGCTGGAGCGGACCAACATCGTTCAGGCCTTCGTGGCCATCGCTCTGATCCTGGCCCTGTTCACCCCGATCGCCGATCCGGCCCGGCTGTCAGTGAACGATCAGGTCAGCCGGCTGGAGCGCGGCAAGGTATATGCAGACAAGTTCGACTTCCAGTTCCTGCGCTTTGACAGCGGGCCCTATGGCAAGGCGGCGCTGGAGCGGCTGAAGATCAGCAAGGTCGAGGGGGTCGCCTCTCGCGCCAAGGCGGCGGCGGCGCAAGCGACCAAGGTTGCGCCGGTCATCGAGAAGATCGATCTGTCCAAGCTGACGGTCTATCCGGTCGGCCGCGCCCTGCCCGAAAGCTTCCTGCTCCAGGACTGGCGCGACGACTCCGGATCGGGCTGCATCGGCCAAGGCTCGCAGTGCCAGGCCCTGCTGCTCGACATCAATGCGGACGGGACAGAGGAAGTCCTCCTTGCCGGCGGCGCCAGTTTCGACGTGTTCAGCTTCGACAGCGCGCGGTGGCGCAAGACGGCCGAGACACCCTATGTCTGCGACACCGTCGATCTGGCCGCCGCTCTAAAGGCGGGGACTGTCCTGCTGGCCGAGCCCACGCCGCGCCGGGATATCCTGGTCGGCGGGCGCAGGCTGTTCCTGGTTCCAGCTGGTGACGGCTGCGCCGGCGCGGAATCCAAACCCGACGGTCCGAAAGGCCCACCGGTCGCGCCAAGCCCGCTCAGCAACGCGCCCTTCTAGCACACCCCCTCGCTGACCGCGTTCAACCGCGCATAGACCCCGCCCCTGGCCTTCAGCTCGGCATGGCGGCCTTCCTCGACCACCCGGCCATTCTGGAACACCAGGATGCGGTCGGCGCCGCGCACGGTCGACAGGCGGTGGGCGATGACGATGGTGGTGCGGCCGGCCATCAGGCTTTCGGCGGCGATCTGGACCTCGGCCTCGGTCTCGACATCCAGCGACGAGGTGGCCTCGTCCAGCACCAGGATCGGCGCGTCGGCCAGGAAGGCACGGGCGATGGCCACGCGCTGGCGCTCGCCGCCCGACAGCTTGACGCCGCGCTCGCCGACCAGGGTCTCGTAGCCCTTGGGCAGTTGCAGGATGAAGTCGTGGGCGTGGGCCTTGCGGGCCGCGTCCTCGATCTCTTCGCGAGTGGCGTCCGGCTTGCCGTAGGCAATGTTCTCCAGCAGCGTGCGGTGGAACAGGGCCGGGTCCTGCGGCACCACCGCGATGGCGCGGCGCAGGGAGCCCTGCGTCACCGCCGACACGTCCTGGCCGTCGATGACAATGCGGCCGCCCTGCAGGTCGTGCAGGCGCTGGATCAGCTTGACGAAGGTCGACTTGCCCGAGCCCGTCGCTCCCACCAGCGCCACCCGCTCGCCGGGCGCGATGGTCAGCGAGAAGCCGTCATAGAGCGGCGCGCCGGCCGCCTTGTAGCGGAAGGTCACGTCCTCAAAAGCGATGGCGCCGGGACCCGCCTTCCCGGGATTGGGCTGGAAAGCCGGAGCCTGGGGCGCGTCGGCGATCTGCGGGGCCAGGCGATCCCAGGCGGCGACGTCCTCGCTGTCGTCCAGGCCCTTCTGCAGCATACGGATGTTCTCACCCAGATTGCGCAGATAGCCGCTCATCAGCATGAAGGCGGTGATGGCGAAGGCCACGTCGCCAGGGCCGGCGGTGCCCTGGCTCCAGCCCCAGACCATCGAACCGGTCAGTCCGGCCTGCAACACCACCAGCAGCAGGTTCTGGCCCAGCCAGACATCGGTGAAACGGTTCCAGGTGATCATCACCGCCTCGCGCCACTGGGCGGTGACCGCGGCGATGCGGGCGGTCTCGCGCGCCTCGGCCCCGAAGCTCTTGACGGTCGGGTTGGAGGTCACGGCATCGGCCAGGGCTCCGCCGATCTGCGAGTCCAGGGCGTTGGAGCGCAGGTTGCTGGGTCGCACATAGCGCTCGATGACGATGATATTGGCGGCCAGATAGGCGGCGATCACCACCAGCGAGATCACGCCGGCCATCGGCTGGCGAAACAGCATCATGATCGACAGGCCAAACAGCACCACCAGGCCGGGTCCCAGCCAGATGGTCACCGCGTCGGTGACGCTGTCATAGCCCCACATGGCCCGGGTCAGCTTGCGCACCGTGGCCCCGGCGAAGCTGTCGGCGTGCCAGTCCGACGAGAAGGCCTGCACCTTGGCAAAGCCCTCGTTGGTCATCTCTTCCATGTTGCGGGCGGCCAGCGGGATCCAGAACCGGTGCGAGATGTTGCGCACCACCGCAAAGGCCAGATAGACGCCGACGAACATCCACAGGGCCGACCAGGCCGCCGGGTCGCCGCGCGGCTTTTCGACCACCGCATCGATAAGGTGTCCCGAGGCGTAGGGCAGGGCCAGGTCGAAGGCCACGGCCAGGAGGGTCAGGCCGACGCCCAGGCCAAACAGTACCGGCCGCCGCTTCCAGAACTGCGCGATGAAGCCCAGCACCTGCCCGTTGGACAGCACCCGCTTGCGGTTCCCCGCTTCGTCCTCGTCGTCGATGAAGTCGCTCATGATGGGCGGTAGATAGGGGGTTTGGCCCGCCGAAGCGACCCTTCACGAGCGCTTCTGGTCTAGCGCTTCTGGCCCCAGCCGAACGGCCGCCACCTCAGAAAGCCGATGATCGCCGGGCCGACGATCGGCGTGCGCAGCAGGGGGCGCACCGCGTGGGGCCGGGTCTTGAGGAAGCAGACGACGGCCCCGATCCAGAACACGGTGGTGGGCAGACCAGGCGTCACGATGCCCACGGCCCCGACGGCGACCAGCGCCCCGCCTACCCCATCCAGCGCCCAGCGTTCGGCGCGGGTCAGGCGGCGGCGGCGGGCTTTGCGATCGGGATCGACGCTCATGGCGCGACCATCGCCGCTCCGCTCGTCCATGTCGAGCGCAGTGAGAGCGAGTCGCAACACCGTCAGGCTTCGCAGACGCCGCCGATCCGGCGCTGCGCCGACCGGTTGAGCTTGCGACGGATGCGGGGGCCAAACTTGGTCGCCGACATCAGGCGCAGGACCATGGCCATATCGCCACCGCGGGCGAAGGCGCGGCTGGCGGCGGTCCACAGACTGGTGGTGAGCGGCGCAGGCATGACGATGCCCAGCGCCGCGCCGAGAACCAGCAGCACCCAGCCCGTCGTCCTGAAGGCCAGGGCGGTCGGATCAGCAGGGCGGATATCGGGCATGGCCTGTCCTCTTACAGTAAGCTGATCCAGTGTGAGCGAGCAGGCGCCATCGATCCAATTGATCGTTCCTTCCGGCGCCATAGACCGGCCCTATGGCGGCCGCCCCGCAGGCGCCGACCTGCGTCTTCCCGGCTGGAAAGAAGCTCGCTAAGCCTTTCGCCCATGACGACCATCCTGCCCGACGCCGCCGCGACCAACTGGGTCGATCGCCATGCGCCCCCGGCCCTGCGCCCCTGGCTGAAGCTGGGGCGCTTTGACCGGCCGGCCGGGATCTGGCTGCTGATGCTGCCCGGCTGGCAGGGCATCGCCCTGGCCGGGGCCGAGAAGGGCCAATGGCCCAACCCGTTGCTGCTGATCGCCTTCTTCGTCGGCGCGGCCCTGATGCGGGCGGCCGGCTGCGCCTTCAACGACATCGTCGACCGCGATTTCGACGCCCAGGTCAGCCGCACCGCGATGCGGCCGATCCCGGCGGGGCAGATCAGCGTCAAACAGGCCTGGGCCTTCGTGATCGGCTGCTGCGGGGTGAGCTTTCTGATCCTGGTCTGCCTGGGCTGGCTGGCCATCGGGCTGGGCGTGCTGTCGCTGGGGCTGGTCGCCGCCTATCCGTTCATGAAGCGCATCACCTGGTGGCCGCAGGCCTGGCTGGGCCTGACCTTCAACTGGGGCGTCCTGCTGGGCTACGCCGCCGCCACCGGCCATCTGAGCTGGACCGCCGCCCTGCTCTACGCCAGCGGCATCTTCTGGACCCTCGGCTATGACACGATCTATGCGGTGCAGGACCTCGAGGACGACGCCCTGGCCGGGGTAAAGTCCTCGGCCCGCAAGCTGGGCGACAGGGCCCAGTATGGCGTCGCGGGCTTCTATGCCGCGTCGTTCGTGCTGGCCATGGCGGCGGCGTGGGTGGGAAATCTCGGGGCGCTGTTCCTGCCGCTGGTCGCGCTGTTCGCGGTGCATCTGTCACGGCAGGCTGCCGCGCTGCGGCTGGACGATCCGGCCGGGGCGCTGAAGCTGTTCAGGTCCAACACGGTCGCGGGGCTGGTGCTGTTCCTGGCGCTGGTGGCGGGGCTTTGGAAGCCGGAGACGCGGTTTTAGTCCTTAAAATTGTCATCCCGGCCAAGCGCGCAGCGCGCCGAGCCGGGACCCAGGGGCAGCCGCGTTGCGTTGGCCCCTGGGTCCCGGCTCTCCGCTGCGCTGCGGCCGGGATGACAATCTATTTTGAGCACCGAAAGATCAGAACGGCCCGCTGCTGTAGATCCGCTCCATGCCCTTCTCCCGCTCGGCCAGCCGCCCGTCATAGGCGCGGTTCAGGCAGGCCTTGTTGCCGCCGCCGGGCAATTCTCCGAAAGGGCGATGACGCAACGTCATCCTTCATGACCCAAGCTGACTGTGAGATGGTCCTGCCATGGCCGTTGCCTCACGCGTCAAACCGCTGGATCTTTTTACGCCCGAGGAATGGGCGAGGGTTTCGGCGCGCTCGTCATGGCGCGGGATCTGGGTGGTGGTCCATGCCTGGGGGACCATCCTAGCGGCCGGCGCCCTGTTCGTCGCCTTCCCCAACCCGCTGACCTACCTGCTGGCGGTGATGATCATCGGCGCGCGGCAGCTGGGCCTGGCGATCCTGATGCACGAGGCGGCCCATGGCGGGCTGCATCCCAGCCTCAAGGTCAATGACTGGCTCGGCGAGTGGCTGTGCGCGGCCCCGACCGGCGCGTCGCTGAAAAGCTATCGCCCCTATCACCTGACCCATCACAAATACGCCCAGCAGGCCGAGGACCCCGACCTGATCCTCTCGGCCCCGTTCCCGACCACGCGGACCTCCCTGAATCGCAAGATTATCCGCGACCTGACCGGCCAGACCTTCTTCAAGCAGCGGTTCGGCCCGCTGCTTGGCAAGCTCAAGGGCTCGACCGCCTCAGGGCAGCCCAAGGGCGCGATCTTCAGCGGCGAGATCGCCCGCCAGAAGCCGTTCCTGCTGTGGAATCTGGGCCTGCTCGTCGCCCTGTCGGCGGTGGGCCTGTGGTGGGCGTGGCTGGCGCTGTGGATCGTGCCGATGGCGACCTGGTTCCCGCTGGTCACCCGCCTGCGCAACATCGCCGAGCACGCCCTGGTGGCCCGCGACGAACCCGATCCGTTCCGCCACGCCCGCACCACCAAGGCCAGCTGGGTCGAGCGCCTGCTGATCGCGCCCTACCACGTCAACTTCCACGCCGAGCACCACATGTTCATGCACACCCCGTGCTGGAATCTGCCGCTGGCCCACCGGCTGCTGGAGCGGAAGGGCCTGACGGGGGGCATGCTGACCGCGCCGGGGTATCTGAGCGTGCTGAAGGAAGCATCGAGCAAACCGGCCGTCGCCTGAGGCCCCGCCGCGTGCTCTAAGCGCGCCATGATCGACCAGACGCTGGAAGGCCGCCGCGCCTTCATTGTTGAGAACACCCGCGTCCAGGCGCCGCCGCATGCGCCCGAGCTTTCCCTGCATCTGGCCGACGAGATCACCCCGATCTGGACGCTGACCGAGGAGGCCCTGGAAGAACTGGGCCTGGCCCCGCCGTTCTGGGCCTTTGCCTGGGCGGGCGGGCAGGCCCTGGCGCGCTACATCCTCGACAACCCCACGAGCGTGGCCGGCAAGACCGTGGTCGATTTCGCCACCGGCTCGGGCATCGTCGCCATCGCGGCGATGAAGGCGGGCGCCAAGAGCGTGCTGGCCAATGACATCGACAGTTTCTGCCAGGCCGCTGTCAGCCTGAACGGGGAGGTCAACGGCGTCGAGATCGCCTTCACCGACACCAACCTGCTGGATGGCCCTCCGCCCACCTGCGACGTGCTGCTGGCCGGCGACATCTGCTACGAAAAGCCGATGGCCGAGGCGGTGATGGCCTGGATGCGCCAGGGCCGCGCCGCTGGATCGGCCGTGCTGATCGGCGATCCGGGCCGCAGCTATTTCCGCAAGGACGACCTGATCAAGCTGGCCGAATACCAGGTCGAAACCACCCGCGAGCTGGAAGATTTCACCATCAAGCGCACCTGCGTCTGGACTCTGCCGTAGCGGCCTTTTAGAACAATAGAAGAACATTGCAAGCGCGATAGCCGAAAGTGGACGCCGGTTTCGGCGGCCATCGCGCGTCAGACCAAGGAGATCACGACCATGCGCGAAGACGGCAAGATCGACTATATCGAGTGGCCTGCGACCGACCTGCCGGCCACCAAGGGCTTCTATCAGGCGGCGTTTGGCTGGGCCTTCGCCGACTATGGCCCCGACTACGCCGCCTTTGAAGGCCAGGGCGCGGATGGCGGCTTCTGCACCCCGCAGGAAAGCTCGACCGACAAGCCGCTGGTGATCCTGTACGCCCACGACATCGAGGCCATGGCGGCCAAGGTCACCGCCGCCGGCGGCGTGATCACCGCGCCGATCTTCAGCTTCCCGGGCGGCCGCCGCTTCCATTTCACCGATCCGTCGGGCAACGAACTGGGGGTCTGGAGCGAGACCTGAGGTCGCTAAACTAGCTTGTCATCCCGGCCACAGCGAAGCGGAGAGCCGGGACCCAGGGGCCAACGCAAAGCAGCTGCCCCTGGGTCCCGGACAGCCTCTGCGAGGCTTCCGGGATGACAAAAATAGGATGCCGAATACCTGAAGTCCCCCGCAGCAAAAAAACCGTCACAGGCCATCGCTAATGTCCGACCCCGGAGTATCGGGGCCAGATCAGATGAGCGAGCGAAGCTGCGGCGATTGCGGGATGTGCTGCAAGGTCCTGCACATCAGCGAACTGGGAAAGGCCGCCGGCGTCTGGTGCGGCCATTTCAAGAAGGGCGGCGGCTGCGGCAATTACCAAGCCCGCCCCCAGGCCTGCCGGGGCTTTACCTGCCTGTGGCTGGACTCGGTGCGGCTGGACGACGCCTGGCGTCCCGACAAGGCCGGGTTCCTGATGTATCCCGACAAGGAGGGCAAGCGCCTGAACGTGGTGGTCGACACCGGCAAGCCGACCTCGTGGAAGCGAGAGCCCTATTATTCCAAGCTGAAAGCCATGTCGCAGCGGGCCTATGACGGCTTCGAGCTGATGATCTGCATCGGCGACCGCCGGGTGGTGATGTTCCCGTCCGAAGACGTCGACCTGGGCGTGCTCAATCCCGACCACAAGGTGGTCAGCGGCTATGTCGAACGCGAGGGCGTGCAGGTGCCCTTCGCCATGGTGCTGAGCAACGTCTGAACTCCCCTTCTCCCCTTGCGGGAGAAGGTGTCGCCGTCAGGCGACGGATGAGGGGTCGCGCGGACAGATCAGGTCAACCCCTCATCCGTCTGGCTGCGCCAGCCACCTTCTCCCGCAAGGGGAGAAGGATCAGAACTTCGGCCGGAAATCCCTCGGCGCCCAGCCGAAATCCCGCGTCGCATCGCCGCTGTCGAAGGTCAGGTCCACGCCCATCCGCGAGCCCATGGCCGCCGTGGCCCCGGGCAGGAACGGCGAGGCCGCCTTCAGCATCAGGCCAAACAGGGCCGGCGGCAGGGAGATCACCGCTGGCCTGCGCCCCAGCCCCTCGAATACCCGCGTCGCCATCTGGCGATAGGTCAGGGTCTCGCCGCCCACCAGGTCATAGGCCCGGTTCTGAGCGGTCGTGGCGGTCGTCGCCGCCAGGGCCCCGAGGGCCAGGTCCTGGGCATGGACCGGCTGGCGCAGGCCCTCGCCCTTGCCCGACAGCGGCAACACGCCGAACCGGCGGATCAGGCTGGCCAGGCGGCTGACATTGCCGTCGCGGCCCTCGTCATAGATCAGGGTCGGCCGCAGCACGGTCCAGGCCACGCCCTGGCTGGCGCAGAACCGCGCCACCGCCGCCTCGGCGTCGGCCAGGCTGGCGGCCACGGCGCGCTCTGCGGGAACGTCCGACGCCTGTTTGGTGAAGCGGCTCGTCGAGGAAAAGGCCACCAGCCGGGTCATGCCCCGGGCCTTCAGGGCCGGCAGGGCGGCGGGCAACAGCCAGATCGGCGACAGCGAAAACACCGTCGCCACCAGCGGCAGGCCGTCTTCCAGATGCGGATCGGACAGGTCGGCGTCCAGCCAGCAGGCCTCGCCGCTCGGCGGCCGACGGCTGACCGCCACCGGGTCGACACCGGCCGCGCGCAGGCGATCGAGCAGATAGCCGCCGATCAGGCTGGTCGCGCCCAGCACCAGGACCGGCGTCTTCAGGGTGTTCGAAACGGTCATCGTGTTTCTATAGTCCAGCAGGGAGAAAAACGCCCATGGCCATGAGCTTTGACGCGGTGCGCGCCTTTGCCTTCACCCTGCCCGGGGTTGAGGACGGCACGGCCTATGGCCGCCCCTGCCTGAAGGCCCACGGCAAGTTCCTGACAAGGCTGCACGAGGACGGCGACACCCTGGTCTGCCCCGGCGTGGCGTTCGACGAGCGCGAGATGCTGATGCAGGCCCAGCCGGACACCTTCTATGTCACCGATCACTTCCGGAATTATCCGTATGTTCTTGTTCGTCTGTCACAGGTTCACCCGGGAACGGTGGAACGGCTGATCGAACGGCAGTGGCGCGCGACCGCCCTCAAGAAGGCGCTCAAAGCCTGGGACGCCGCAAAAACGGAGACCGCATGAGACCCTGGCGCATCGTGATCGCCGCCCTGGCCTGCCTGGGTCCGGCGCTGCAGTACGTCCTGATGGTGTATGACGAGACCCTGGCCTCGGGCTCGGTCAAGTCGGTCGAGTTCTTCAGCTACTTCACCATCCTCAGCAACATCCTGGCCGCCGTGGTCCTGACCGCGCCGCTGGTCGCCCCGACCTCGGTCGTGGGACTCTGGGCCGAGCGCTCCTCGACCCGGATCAGCGTGGCCGTCTATCTGTCCATCACGGCGGCGATCTATCACACCCTGCTGGCGGGCCTGTGGGACCCCCGGGGCCTGCGACTGGTATCGGACATCCTGCTGCACACGATCACGCCCACCCTGTTCCTGGTCGACTGGCTGATGCGCGGCGGTCAGGGCGAGACCGGCCGGGCCACGGCCGCCAAGGCCCTGGTGTTTCCGGCGCTCTATGGCCTCTGGACCCTGGCCCATGGGGCGATGTCGGGCTTCTATCCCTATCCGTTCTTTGATGTGGGCAAGCATGGCTACCTGTCGGTGATCGTGACCATGCTGGTGATGGCGGGCGGCTTCCTGCTGGTGGCCCTGGCCTTCAGCCTGATCCATCAGGCCCGGACCAGGCTGGCCAATGGCCGCGGAACACCCATATCCGCCTGACGCGCGCCTTCGGCCTGTCGAACGCCCCCTCCGCGGTGATGCGCACCAAGAGCCCGGCCCGCATCGTCGAGAACTTCGACCTGCTGGATTTTGAGCTAACCGACGCCGAGATGGCGGCGGTGTTCGCCCTAGCGCGGGCGGATGGGCGGATGGGCGGCTCGGGGACTGGCTGGATGCGGCGTGTAGCTGGGATGTGGAGTAGGCGGCGGACGTATTTGGGCGTCGGCGATGGGTGCCAAGCCAACCGTCGCCCCAGCTCCATGGTTGACTGCTTTTCAGTTCGAACAGGCACCGAAGTTCGCCAAATAGCCTGCATAGTCTGGCCAGCGGAAACCCATAGGGGCGCGGCGGACTTCCAGTTGATCTGGCTCTTCGGTCGGCTGCGGCGTCATTTTTCCGGCAACACAGTGCATCTGGGTGCCGTAACGCTGTAGCCGGCCCTCTGCGACCGCGATCCTGTCGTACATCAAGGCGTACTCGGACCAGAGAGCCTCGTTGCGTTGCGCCATCGCCTCGATCGCCGGCAGAAACCGCTTCTGTAGCGGCGTATCGGCGTGTTGGACGACCAGGAAAGCGCCCGTCGCCGCCTGCTGGCCGTAGGTCTTGTTGGAGAACCAGCCCTCGGTCGGGACCATGGAAACAAGCGCCGAGACGTTCTCGGCGCCGAGCGCCTTGATCTCCGTGCTCATGATCGTACGTGCAGCGGCTTGATCCTCGGACGTCAGACCGGAAAGGTCGATCTCGTGATTGGCGATCGTGATTGGCCGCTGGTCCAGAGTCCGCATCGCCTCCAGACGCGCCTTGACGGGCGACTCCGGGCCAAGAGCCAAAAGGTTCGACCGAGCTTCGTTCACGGCAGCGGTGAACGGGGCCAGCCGTGTAAGCGTCTCAGGGCTAAGCGCCTTGCCCAGGAGAGCGGAGATCAGAAGTAGAACCAGCACAGCGCTCTCCCGCAGATCTGGGTACGGTAGATTTACTGCCCGGAATTGCAACCTTAAGGACGAGACGCGGTGCACCTCGACAACGGGTAGCAACCCGATCCTACGGTCGGTGCGATCCTTAGATCTCCTGGAGGCTGCAGCGTGCAGGGCTGATCGCCTCGCCGCGAGATATAAGGATGGCTCTGCCCGTGGGGCGGCGGCTTCGAGGAGCACTCAGGCGCGCACGGAACCCCTCTCTCTTTGAGAGAGGGCGGGGCCCGCCGCGAAGCGGTGGGAGGGTGAGAGGTTTCACCGCCGGCCGGAGAAACCTCGAGTCCTGTCGTTGAGCGCCCCAAGCGCCTGTCGCCGTGCTCCCGTCATGGACAAGACCGCCAACGCCCGTCGTCTTCGCCGGAACCAGACGTTGGCCGAGAAGAGGCTGTGGACTCTCGTTCGCAATCGGCGGCTGGGCGGGTTCAGGTTTCTGCGGCAGGTGGCGATTGATCGATATTTCGCGGACTTCGTTTGCGAGGCGGCCAAGGTGGTCGTGGCGCTGGACGGCGCGGCGCATGAGGGGCGCGAGGATTACGACGAGCGTCGTACCCAGACGCTGGAGCTGTTTGGCTATGTCGTGCTGCGGTACCCCAACGCGCGGGTGCTGACCGATCCGGGCGGCGTGTCGGGCGACATCCTGGCGGTGCTTCATTCGGACAGGGTGTAACCTCTCACCCTCCCACCGCTGCGCGGCGGGCCCCGCCCTCTCTCAAAGAGAGAGGGTTTCGGGCGCTGGCCTCTATCCCCGCTCCCGCACGGGGATACAGCCGCCCCACACCCAACGAAATCAACGCCCTGCCCTTCCACCCAGCGTCACGATGCAAAATCGACGCCGCCCCCTGCAAACCTCCCGCATAGTCACTCTTGCCCCATCGCAGGGGAGGGCGCGAAGCTGGCGACCGAAACGCGCGATGGGGGCGGTTGTACGGGGCCACCGGTCGGACGCAGGTCCGTGCCGGCCGGCTTAAAGTGAGGGCGGGTGACGTAAACCTGTCCATCGGAGGAAGGCCAAGCCTGCGCCCGTCCGAAGGTCCGCTCCGGGTTCCCCCGGAATCGGCGAGGCTGCAGCTTCAGGGCTGGTCCGTCGCGAGGAGGCCAAAATCCGGGTGGGGCAAAAGGCTGAACAGGCCTGCGCGCCCCGGCCAGAGGGATAACGACCGCGCGGAGCGCTCCGGCCACGGCCGAAACGGTACTCCACTACAACCTCATCCGGGCCTGGCCCGGACGCTCCGCCGCCTCCCCACACTTGCCGGCTTGAAACCGGCGAGGATGCGAACCCGTGTCACGGCTGGCTCGGCCGCGCGCCAAGCGCAAGGAACCTGCGTCCGCCTTCAGACAATCGCGGTTCCCCCTCGCGGCGAAAGCGCCTAGGTAAGGCTCAACCTGAGCATATCCGGATCGGATCGGACTTATGGACGACGCGGGCGTCAGCTTGCAGGCCAAGATGATGGCGATGGGCGAGGCCGCCCGCGCGGGCGCGCGCGCCCTGCGTCTCGCCTCAGCCGAGCAGCGCACCGCCGCCCTGCAGGCCATGGCCAGGGCGATCCGCGCGGACGCCGCCCGCATTCTGGCCGCCAACGCCACGGACATCGAGCAGGCCAAGGCCAATGGCGTGCCCGGCCCGATGCTCGACCGCCTTTTGCTCGACGACGCCCGTCTCGAAGCCATGGCCCAGGGCGTCGAGACCGTGGCCGCCATCGCCGATCCCGTGGGCGTGGCCACCTCGCGCTGGACCCGGCCAAACGGGCTGGACATTTCCCGGGTGCGCACGCCGATCGGCGTGATCGCCATGATCTATGAGAGCCGGCCCAACGTCACTGCTGACGCGGCGGCGCTATGCGTGCGCTCCGGCAACGCCGTGATCCTGCGCGGCGGGTCGGAGTGCCTGGCCTCGAGCCTGGCGATCCACGCCGCCATCGTGCGCGGCCTGAAGGGCGCCGGCCTGCCCGCCAGCGCCGTCCAGGCGGTGAGCACGTCCGATCGCGCCGCCGTTGGCCACATCCTGTCGGGCCTGAACCGGACCATCGACCTGATCATCCCGCGCGGCGGCAAGAGCCTGGTGGCCCGGGTGCAGGCCGAGGCCCGCGCCCCGGTGCTGGGCCATCTGGAAGGCCTCAACCACGTCTTCGTCCATGCCGGGGCCGATCCCCGCAAGGCCATCGACATCGCCGTCAACGCCAAGATGCGGCGGGTGTCGGTGTGTGGTTCGGCCGAGACCCTGCTGGTCGACCGAGCCATCGCCGAGCGCCTGCTGCCGCTGCTGGCCGACGCCCTGATCAAGGCCGGCTGCGAGCTGCGCGGCGACGCCGCCGCCCTGGCCATCGAGCCGACCATGAAGAAGGCCAGGGACGCCGACTGGACCACCGAATATCTGGCCCCGATCCTTTCGGTGGCCATTGTCGACGGGGTCGCCGGCGCGGCTGATCATATCGCCCGCTACGGCTCGGGCCATACCGACGCCATCGTCACCGAGGATCCCGCCGCCGCCGAGGCCTTCGCGGCCGAGGTCGACAGCGCCATCGTGCTGATCAACGCCTCCACCCAGTTCGCCGACGGCGGAGAATTCGGCTTTGGAGCCGAGATCGGCATCGCCACAGACAAACTTCATGCCCGCGGTCCGGTTGGGGCCGAGCAATTGACGACATTCAAATATGTGGTTCGCGGGACCGGCCAGACTCGTCCCTGAGGCCGGCCGGCCAAGCGCGCAGCGTCTCGGATTCCATCTGGAGCCGGGCATGCGCGTCGGGCTGTTCGGCGGCAGCTTCAATCCGGCGCACGAGGGTCACGCCCACGTCGCGGAGACGGCCTTGCATCGCCTGAATCTCGACAAGGTGATCTGGCTGGTCTCGCCACAGAACCCGCTGAAGTCCTCAGCGGAGACGCGGCCCCTGGCCCAGCGCATGGCCGCCGCCCGGCTGTGGGCGCGGGGCAGCTCGATGATCGTCTCCGACGCCGAGACGCGGCTGGGCTCGCAATACACGATCGACACCCTGAGGGTGCTGCGGGCCCGCTATCCGGGCGTGAAGTTCGTCTGGGTGATGGGCGCCGACAGCCTGGCCAGCTTCCATCGCTGGCGGGGCTGGACCCAGATCATGCGCGAGGTTCCGGTGGCGGTGATCTCGCGGCCGTGGGCGGGCCTGAAGTCGCGCACATCGCCGGCCGCGCGGCGTTTTGCCCATGCCCGCAAGCCCGCCGGCGCCGCCGCCACCCTGCCCGACCAGGCCGCCCCGGCCTGGGTTTATCTGACCGGCCCGCTCAATTTCGCCTCGTCCACAGCCATGCGCGAACGGCTGAATAAAGCGCCGTAACCGGACGTGAACGGACCGCGGTCGGCCAAACGCACGCAACCCCTCACCTTTTCGACTCATCCATGCTACAAGGAGAACCCGCGCGACCCCATAAGGAGTACTTCCGCTGCGTAGCGACCCCGCGCAAATTGCGCACGATGACACGGCGACCGCCGAGTCCTCGACCCACAAGCCAGACCTCAGTCTGGACCAGAGCATCAAGGCTCTGGAGACCCTGATCCTGTCGCGCCTCGACGACGACAAGGCTCAGGACATCGTCCACATCGATCTGACGGACAAGAGCTCGGTGGCTGACAGCCTTATCGTGGCGTCCGGCCGTTCGCACCGTCACGTCGGCGCCCTGGCCGATCACATCATCCGCGCCCTCAAGGAAAACGGGTTCGGCAAGGCGCGGGTCGAAGGCCTGCCGCATTGCGACTGGGTCCTGATCGACGCCGGCGACGTGGTCGTGCACCTGTTCCGTCCCGAAGTGCGCACCTTCTACAATATCGAGAAGATCTGGGCGATCGACGCCCCGCACCG
>JANOSS010000066.1:0-6072 GCA_031415995.1 Caulobacter sp.
AGCGTCCGGACGACGTCCGGATGAGAGATAGAGATTACCGTTTCGACGAAGCCGTCCGCTCCGCGTCATCGTTATCCGTCAGCCTCCCGTCGGGTGGCCCTCTTAAGGCCTTACCGGGACCCGGATCTCGCCGTTTCCAGCACGCTCCGGCGGTCGAAGAGGACGGGCTTTCAGCCAGACACGCCCTTTTGCCTTCAACCACGCCAACGGCGGGCGGGTCCCGCAACGCCGGGATCCCCGGACCGGTCGAGTATCCCCCTCGACCCCAGCCCCGCTCGATCACCCCCCGCCGCCGCAATGGTCGCTGGCCTTGCGCCCTTTCCTCGCGACGAGGTGGGTACAGAATACGGGAGGTTTCAGCGCGTCGGATAAGTTTGCTGGACGCCCATGCCGGTCCCCGTTCTATCGACCCTCTCCCAGAGGGAGAGGAGGGACCCGCGCCGCAGGCGTGGGAGGTGAGGGGTTACACCTGTGGCCGTTGTCGCACTTGGGGGCGTGCCCTGTCCGGAAGGGCTTCGCAAACCCCTCATCCTCCCACGCCTGCGGCGCGGGCCCCTCCTTCTCCCTCTGGGAGAAGGTTTCAAATCCCCGTGCCTGTCCGGGGACAGCGCGCAGTTTATCCCCGCAGCAGCCCGCAGGGGCCCGCGCCTAAGCCCTCATCGTCTGCGCATACAGCGTCAACAACCCCGCCTCATCCACCGCTACGGTCACCGCCTGGATCGGCTGATCGTCCCACGCCGACGGCCCAAACAGTTCGCCCTCGGCCTTCTGGCAGGTCTGGCCCAGGGCGATGCCCTCGGTCACCACCCGCACCGAGCCGCGACGCAGCGTAAACAGCGCCGGATCGATCACGAACGCCACCGCCGCCGCGTCATGCACGCAGCAGCCCTGCACTCCGTCGCGGCTGCCGTAGAAGGCCGCATAGGGCTTGGAGATTTCGTTGAGGAACTGGCCCGCGGGACCGGCCGAGGCCTCCAGCGCGTCCATATAGGCCGGCGACATCACCACCTGTGTGGTGACGTCCAGGCTGACGGTGGTCAGGGCCCAGGGCGCAGTGAAGACCAGATCGGCGGCCTCGGGATCGTTCCAGATATTGGCCTCGGCCACCGGGGTGACATTGCCCGGCTTGCCCGCCACGCCGAACGCGCCGCCCATGATCACCACAGCCTTGAGCAGGGTCGCGACCTCCGGGTCGGCCCGCAGAGCCAGGGCCAGGTTGGTCAGCGGACCGACCGCGACCAGGGTCACTTCGCCGGGATACTGCCGGGCGATGTCGATGATCGCCTGATGGGCCGGCTTGGCCTCGGGCTGGGCTGGAATCAGGCCGGTCAGCGCCACGTCGCCCAGGCCGTTCTCGCCGTGCACGAAGGTGGGCGAGGGGTTGCGCGGCCGCTTCAGCGGCTTGTCCGTCCCTTTGAACACCGGCGCGGCCAGACCGAAACGCTGCTTCAGATAGAGGGCGTTGCGGGTGGTGGTCTCGATGTCGGCATTGCCGAAGATCGTGGTGATGGCTAGCAGGTCGAGCGCCGGGCTGGCCGCGATGAACAGCAGGGCCATGGCGTCGTCGATGCCGGGGTCGGTGTCGAAAATGATCTTGTGCGTCATGGGCAGGCTCTAGCGGTTTTCGGACGTGGGCAGAACACTTTAGTGGTCGCGTGACCGGCGCCGAAACCGGTTCCCGCTTTCGGCTGTCACGCACCGTTGCGCTGGTCGGCGCCCGATTGCATCAGGGAGACATGGGCGGAGGCGATCTTCCAGCCGTCCGCCGTGCGGATCCAGGTCTGGCTCTGACGGCCGATCTTGTCGGACCCTTCGCGCTGGAACTCGACATTGGCGATGGCAAAGTCCTCGCCGAAGGTGGTGATCTCGGTGCGCAGCCGGGCGCGCGGCGGCGAGCCGCCGGCCCGTCCGACCCGGAAGGCGGCGATCTCGTCGAAGCCGTAAAGGTTCTCGGTGACGCCCAGCCGCACAGTGTGCGGCGCGTTCCAGAAGGCGCCGTCCAAGGCCGCGACATCGTTGGCCATCAAGGCTGTCTCATAGGCGTCGACGGCTTCGGCCACCTGGAGCAGCACCACGGGGTCGTTGAGGATCACAGCGGGCCTCCCGGCGCATGAGCGGCCACGACTCCCAGCCGTTGCAGCTTCAGGCCGGCGGCCAGGGCCAGGTCCTCGCGCCACGCCGGAGCGATGATCTGGACGCCGATGGGCAGTTGGCCCGGGCGGTTGACCGGCGCGGCCAGCACCGGCAGGCCGATATAGCTGATCGGCTGGGTGAAGGCGCCCAGGTTCTTGCGCACGGAGACCTGCTGGCCGCCCATTTCCATCGTCGCCTGGCCGATGCCGGGGGCGGGGCAGACCGATGACGGGGCCAGCAGGATATCGAATTGCTGGAAAGCGCGGGCGACCTCGTCGCGGAAGAGCGTGCGATAGCGCCGGGCGGCCTGGGCCACGCCTTCGGGCAGCAGGGCACCGGCCAGCAGGCGGTCGCGGACAGCGGGATCATAGTCCATGGCCGAGGTCTTCAGGTCGGCAAGGTGCAGATGCGCGCCCTCGACAGCGGTCAGGCAGAAGGCTGCGGCGCGGGCGGCCTGGGCACCGGGCAGGATCACGCGGTCCCTGGCGCCCAGCGCCTGGGCCGCGGCGTCCAGCGCTTCCAGCACCTCGGGAAAGGCCCCCTGGGCGAACCAGCCGCCCAGCACGCCGACCCGCAGCGGGCCGTCGGCCAGGGCGGCCAGCGTTTCGGAAACAGGCTCGGCGGCGCGAACGCAGATCGCGTCGCCCCCGGCGTCCGGTCCCTGCATGACGTCATAGGCCAGGGCCAGGTCTTCGATCGACCGCGCGAAGGCGCCGGCATGGTCAAGGCTTTCGACGAAGGGAAACACGCCCTGGCGCGACAGGCGGCCATAGGTGGGCTTGAGGCCAAACACCCCGCACAGGCCGGCGGGGATGCGGATCGAGCCATTGGTGTCCGAGCCCAGGCTCAGGGGTACAAGGCCCGCCGCCAAGGCGGCGGCCGATCCGCCCGACGATCCGCCCGCGATCCGGCTCAGGTCGTGCGGGTTGCGGGTGGGACCCTCATGGGCGTTCTCGGTCACGAAGCCATAGGCGAACTCGTCCATGTTCAGCGCGCCGACCAGGACTGCGCCGGCCGCTTCCAGCCGCTGGATCAGGGTCGCGTCACGACCGGGCGGGGGCGCGCCCCGGCGGATCTTCGAGCCGGCCAGGGTCGGCAGGCCCTCGATGTCGAACAGGTTCTTGACCGCGAAGGGCACGCCCGCCAGTGGCCCGACCGGTTCGCCGGCGGCCAGGGCGGCGTCGACCCGCTCGGCCTGGGCCAGGGCCCGATCCTCCAGGACCGCCGTAAAGGCATTGATCGCACCATTGGTACGACGGATGCGCGACAGGGTGGCCTGGGTGATGGCACGGGCGGAGACGTTTCCGGCCCGAACCTCGCCGGCGATCTCGACCACGCCGGGAAAGGTCATGGTTCGAAGGCCTGCGCCGGTTCTCCTGCATGCTCGCCCAGGGCGGCGACGAACAGGGCGGTCTGGGTGCGCAGCAGGGCCAGGTTTTCCTGTACGGCGGCCAGGCTGGCCTGCGGCAGGATCAGCCCGATTTGCGCCGCCCGGCGGTCCGCATAGGTCGCGACCTGGCTGTCGGTGAGGTCGAGAAAGGCTTTCAGAGCCGCGTCGATCGCCATCTCTGGATGGTCTCCCTAAGTAAGGAAATTATTCATATACCCGGGTCGCGGGACGGCGCCAGTGCAGCCATGCTCTGCGCCGTCGGTGGGCAGGCGCGCTCGCCAGACGAACAGCCCGGCCACCGAATTTCTCGGTCGGCGACGGCCACTGGCCCCGCGCCGAGACGCCCAGCCACTAGAGCGTTTTCCGATAAGTGTGAAACGGTTATCGGATCGAAAAGGGCTCACATCTAGAGCGTTATTCGGCGAAGTGGATACCGGTTCGCCGCCGAAATAACGCGGCAAAACAGGAATTTAGAGCAAACGACATGATTCATTCATGGCGACCTTTGCTCTACATCATCATGGGTTTCAACGAGGACCTCGACCTGGCCATGAAGCAGGCCCTGCGCGGCATGATCGACTTCATCACGGCCCGTAGCAGCCTCACCCGGGTGCAGGTCTATCAGTTCTGCTCGCTGGCCGTGGACTTCGGTGTGACCCAGACGGTGAATCGCGAAAAGGGCGTGCACGGAATGCTGGAGAAGGGTGTTCTATTCTGAACCCTCTACTTCGTTCCGCGCACGCCCGCCGTCAGATAGCCTTCGAGCAGGGCCAGGGCGTGGGTCAGCCGCGCCTTGCGCCACTCGGCAGTGGTCATGTCGGTGTCCAGGGTGGCCGACAGCGAATAGCCGTTGGCCAGGTGAAAGCGGCTCATCGCCGCGATGGTGACGTAGATCTGCACGGGGTCGAGGTTTGGGCCGAACAGGCCCTGCGTCTGGCCACTGTCGATCAGCCGCTCGATGGTCCGGCGCAGCGGAAAGGCGGTCTCGGTGACCACCCGCGACTGGGCGGCGAACTTGCCGTGCATCAGGTTTTCATTGCGCAGCAGGCCCTCGAACCTGGGGTGCTTCTCGAAGTAGTCGAAGGTGAAGCGCTGCAGCTCCAGGAGGCCGTCCAGCGGCTTGTCGAAGTCGATCTTCAGCTCGGCCTCGCGGGCCCGCAGGTCGACATAGGCCGCTTCCAGCACCGCCAGGTACAGGCCCTTCTTGTCGCCGAAATAGTGGTAGAGCATGCGGATATTGCACTTGGCCGCCTTGACGATCCGCTCGATGCGGGCCCCGGCGAACCCGGCCTGCGAGAACTCCTTCAGAGCCGCAGCCATGATCGCCTGACGGGTGCGTTCAGCGTCGCGCTTTCGCGGACGCGCGGCAGGCTCTGCCCCCAGCGCAGGGGCCTCCAGAACGGCGGCTTCGGTCACGGGATCTTGGCCCCCTGCTTGATCCAGGCGCCCAGTTGGGCGCGTTCGTCGTCGGTCATGGCGGTCTCGTTGCCTAGCGGCATGCTGCTGGTGGCTACCGCACGTTCGTGAATTTTCGACGCATAGGTCTGGATGTGAGCGGGCGTGTCGAACACCGCGCCGTTGGGCGGGGCGGTGAAACCCTCATGGGTGGGGGCGGCGGCGTGACAGGTCGCGCAGTGCTTGTCGACGATCGCTTCCGCGGTGGCGAAGGGCACGGGGGCCAGTGTCGCGGCGTCGGCCCTGGGCTTGCCGCTGGCGATCACGCTGACGGCGAAGATCAGCATGGCCCCGTAGAACAGGAACTCGTGCCGGATCTGGCCCGAGTGTTTCAGGATGAAGAAGTAGCGGATCGACACCCCGCCTGCGCTGATCAGGGCCAGCAGCAGCCAGGCCAGCGGATGGCCCGTGACCATCGGATAGTGGTTGCTGATCATGATGAAGATGACCGGCAGGGTCATGTGGGTGTTGTGCACCGAGCGCTGCTTGCCCATCGCCCCCAGGCGCGGATCCACGGGCCGTGCGGCCAGCATGTCGGCGACGATCCTGCGCTGGTTGGGGATGATGATCAGGAAGACGTTGCCGACCATGCAGGTGCCGATGATCGCGCCCACATGGATGAAGGCACCCCGGTCGGTGAAGATCTGGGTCAGGGCCCAGGTCGCCGCCGTCAGGCTCAGGAACCACACGATCCCGAACAGGCGCGGGCGGTTGCCCAGCGGCGAGCGGCACAGGGCCTCATAGACCAGCAGACCGCCGAAGATGAAGGCCAGGCCCGTGGCGATGGAGCCGCCCTGGGTGAAGGCGTGCTTGGCGGTGTCGATCAGATAGATAGGCGCGCCGACGTAATAGAGCACGATCAGCAGGGCGAAACCCGACAGCCAGGTGGTGTAGGCCTCCCATTTGAACCAGTGCAGGTGCTCGGGCATGTGCGGCGGAGCCGTCATGTACTTCTGCGAGTGATAGAATCCGCCGCCGTGCACGGCCCACAGCTCGCCCTTGACGCCCTCTTTCTCGGGTGAGGGCGGCCGCAGGTTGTTGTCCAGCCAGACGAAATAGAATGACGCGCCGATCCAGGCGACGCCGGTGATCAC
>JANOSS010000067.1:0-49661 GCA_031415995.1 Caulobacter sp.
CTGCTTATCGATCGCAAGACACAGAAGATCAGCCGCTACGGGCCTGGGCGGCCGCCCAGGCCCGTAGCCACCAACAACCCAGCCCCAAAACCGTCAGGAATGTAATCGGACTAACTGTCAGGCATCTATCCGGTTGCGCAATCCGTGACCTCACGCGACGTCTCGCTGAGTTATGGAAAGGGTCGCGGAGCGTCCGGACCACGTCCGGAGGATTGGATAGAAGATACCGTTTCGACGAAGCCGAGCGCTCCGCGTCATCGTTATGCGTCTGCGTCCCGTCAGGTGGCCCTGTTCAGGCCTTACCGGGAGCCGGGCCGTTCCGTTTCCGGAACCGCTCGGCGGTCGAGGCGGGCGAGCCAATCTAATGACTAATGAACACACCGGTCTGCCCTCACCCAAGCCGGCGGCGGGTGGGTCCTGCAACGCCAGGATCCCCGGACGCGCTTCAGTATCCCCCTGAAGCCCAGTCCCGCTCGATCACCCCCCGCCGCCGCAATGGTCTCTGGCCTTGCGCCCTTTCCTCGCGACGAGGTGGCTACAGAATACGGCAGGTTTCAGCACGTCTGACGGGCGCGCTCGCTTTACTTTCAAGGCTCTGAATTTGTTGAAGTTCATAGCCGAAACTCAGGGGACAGCGCGCGGTTTGTCCCCGTAATGCCGGCCCCTTCCGTAGCGGAAATCCCTCCACACGCCGCCGCGCCGAACAAGCGGACCCACCAGTACTTCATCAGCCTTCGGCCGATCTTGACGCTTGCGCCAAATTTAAACGCCCGTAAGACTTCCCCACGGGTAAAGGGGAATTGTAGTGAGTCCGACCACCGACGCCGCCGTCTCGCCGCTTCTGACTGAAGGGGTGGCCGAGGCCGCCGAGACCGAAGCCGCGACCAAGAATCTGGTGTTCGTCGCCGCCGAGCGACTGTTTGCGCTGCATGGCTTCCAGAACGTGTCGGTCAGAGACATTACCGCAGCCGCCGGCGTCAACCTGGCCTCGGTGAACTATCATTTCGGCTCCAAGGACGCCCTGCTGTTCGAGATTTTCCGCCGCCGCACGGCGGAGCTGAACCGCGAACGCGCCCGCATGCTGCACGAGGCCAATGACCGCAACGCCGGCAAACCGCCCGTGCGCGAGGTGCTGGCCGCCCTGCTGACCCCGCCCCTGCGCTGGCTGGCTCCCGACCACGAGCGCCGCATCTCGCTGCAGTTTCTGATCCGGGCCCGCAGCGAGGGCACCGATGAGATCCGCCGGATCCTGAAGACCGACGTCTCGCATCTGCGCCGCTTCTCCGACGCCCTGCTGGCGGCCCGCCCCACCCTGTCGCCCGAGGACGTCTACTGGCGCCTGCACTTTACCCTGGGCATGCTGCACAATAACCGCTTCGCCGAGTTCGATCGCCTGAACGTGCTGTCGGAAGGCGCCACCAGAGAGGGCGACGTGGAGGCCCTGCTGGCGCGGATGCTGGGCTTCGCCGAGGCGGGCTTCGCGGCCTAGCGATAACTGTTGTCATCCCGGAAGCCTCGCAGAGGCTATCGGGGCGCACGGCGAACGCTGGCGGCGCCGGCTCCTCGCCTCGCTACGGGCGGGATCACAGCGTTAGGAGACTATGCCGCCAACGCCCAGGCCAGCCGCAGATCCTCGACGAGCTGTTCAGAGGCCCGGGCCTTGGCCGCCTCATCTGGCACGCGCAGCAGGTAGGACGGGTGCCAGCTGACCACCAGCTGGGCGCCGCCGTCGAGCGCGATGGCCGCGCCGCGCGACCTGGCGATCGGCATCGACCGGCCTGTCACTGCCATAACTGCCGTCGCGCCGAGCGCCAGGATCACCCTTGGCCTGACGATCCGGCGCTCTGCGTCCAGCCACCAGCGGCAGGCGTCGACCTCGCTTCGGTCAGGTGTCTTGTGCAACCGCATCTTGCCGCGCGGCTCATGCTTGAAATGCTTGACGGCGTTGGTGACGAAGGCCCTGGACCGATCGAAACCGGCTTCCGCCATCGCCTTGTCCAGCAATCGCCCGGCGGGCCCCATGAACGGGCGGCCCGACAGGTCTTCCTCGTCGCCGGGCTGCTCGCCCACAATCATGATCCGGGCCGGTGCCGGCCCCTCGCCCGGCACGGCCTGGGTGGCCTCGCGCCACAGGTCGCAGCGGCGGCAGACCTGCTCTGCGGCGGCGGCTTCCTCGAGGGTCAGGGGATCGCCTTCACCGTAGGATCCGTCCCGGGCGTGGCGCAGGGCGGCCTTCAGGATGCGCTCGGATGGCGGATTGGGCCGGGCGGCGACCATGTCGGCGGTCCGCTGCCGGGCGGTCTCGATCAGCTCGGGAATGAGCCGCGCCTCAGGCAGGTTGCGCCAGTATCGCCTGGGCATCTCCTGCTGCATCATGCGCGGATTGAGCCGAGCCGGATTGAAGATCGAGGCGTAATAGGTCCGCCACAGCTCCTCTTGCGCATCCTCGCGCGGCGCGTCGGCGGGGTCGGCGCCGGCCGAAACCTTCAGGGTCTCGCCGTCCCAGGCCACGCAGGCCTCGGGCGTCAGGATCGACCAGTTCATCGAGGTGAACCGGCGGGCGAAGAACGGGGCAACGGCTTCGGTGACCCGATGCGCCGGCTCGAACCACGCCATATAGGCTTCGGGCTCGACACCCTCGATCAAGCGGAAGCGGACGAAGGCCTTCATCTTGTGGGCCGCGCGACTGACCCCCTTGGCCATGTCGCGGGCGCGGGTCAGGTCAGGATCGGCGGGGTTATCGATCAGGCCCGGTTCGCGCTCCAGCCGCCACAGCAGTTTGTAGAGCAGGGCAAAGCGTTCGTTGGAGCGGTTCAGAACGACCCGCTCGGCCAGATCGATGAAGGGCTGGGGTACGGTGAAGCGCGGGCCGGTGCTCTGGTCCGGTGCGACGGGGGGAGTCTCGTCCGTAAACAGATCATACTCCACCGTCCAGACGACCGCTCCGGGCGGGACGCCTTCGGCGCGCAGGGCCCGGGCAGCCCGTCTCCAGCCGTCGAAATCGATCTCTGAGGCCAGGCGAACGACGCGCATCAGAACAGGCTCAACTGCTCCGGAACGATCAAAGAGGCCTTCAGGCCATTGCCGTCGGTGAGGCTGCCCGGCGTCCAGTCGGCGGTGACGATGAAGGGCTGAGCGCGCTTGGTCGAGCCGCAGACGCGCTTGACGTCAGCCAGGGTCAGGCGGGTCAGGCGGCGGGCCGACAGGATGCGGTCAACGCCGCGCGTCCCCAGACCCGGCGTGCGCAGCAGGGTGTCGCGATCGGCCGTATTGACGTCGACCGGGAAGTCGCCGCGATGGCGCAGGGCCCAGGCGGTCTTGGGATCGACGGTCAGGTCCAGATCCTCGCCTGGCGCAACGATCTCGCCCTGGGTGAAGCCATAGAACCGCATCAGCCAGTCGGCCTGGTAGAGGCGGTGCTCGCGCAACAGCGGCGGGCGCGCTGACGGCAGTCGCGAGGCGGAGTCGGGGATCGGGCTGAAGGCCGAATAATAGACCCGCCGCAGCTTGTAGGACCCATACAGATTGGCGCTGCGGGCCAGGATATCGCCATCGCGGGCGGCGTCCGCCCCGACGATGAGCTGAGTGGACTGGCTGGTGGCGAACTTTCGCTTGCCGGCCTTCTTGGCGGGTTCGTTGTGATCCTCAATCGACAGCCGCATCCGGCCCATGGCCCGCTTGATGCCGGCCGGATCCTTCTCCGGCGCCAGCAGGGCCAGGCTCTCGTCCTGAGGCAGTTCGATATTGATCGACACCCTGTCAGCATACAGCCCGGCCTGCGCCGCCAGTTCAGGCGAGGCCTCGGGGATCAGCTTCAGATGGATATAGCCGCGAAAGTCGTGGTCCAGCCGCAGGCTCTTGGCCACCCGCACCATCTCTTCCATCGTGTAGTCGCCGGTTTGGATCACCCCCGACGACAGGAACAGACCCTCGATATAGTTGCGCTTGTAGAAACTGAGCGTGAGGTCGACGACCTCCTTGACCGTGAACCGGGCGCGCGGCGTGTTCGAACTGACGCGGTTGATGCAATAGGCGCAGTCATAGATGCAGAAGTTGGTCAGCAGGATCTTCAGCAAGCTGATGCAGCGACCATCCGGCGCATAGGCGTGGCAGATGCCCATGCCCTCGGTAGAGCCCACGCCCTTGCCACCTATGGAGGTCCGCTTCTCCGCTCCCGATGAAGCGCAGGAGGCGTCGTACTTGGCCGCGTCAGAGAGGATGGCGAGTTTACGCTTCAGATCGAGGACAGCCATGCGCATACCTTATAGTTCCCTTTTTGTTCTGTCGACAGCCGTCCTGGCCCAAAACGACGGAACGAAGCCGCGTTGCCCGGGTTTGACTGATCTGATGGCCCGTCTGAAGATCCTGCACGAGACCCGGTATGACTATGATCGCCCGGTCGGCTTTGGCACGCACAGGCTGCTGATCCGGCCGCGCGACAGCCATGCCCTGCGCATCGTCGAGGCCTCGCTCTATGTCACCCCGCCCGGCCCCACCCGCTGGACCTATGACGCCAACGGCAATTGCGTATGCCTGTTCAACCCGCGCGGCGAGTCGACCTCGCTGAGCATCATCAGTAAACTGATTATCGATCGCTTCCCCGCCCCGCTGTCGCCGCTGCGGATCGACAACCCCCATACCCTGACGCCGATCGTCTATGACCGCGAGGATCACGCGACCCTGGCCCCGTTCATGGCCCCCGTCACCGACGACCCCGATGCCATACTTCTCAAGTGGCTGCGCGGCCTCAGCGGACGCATGGACGAGCCGGCGCTGGATTTCCTGCTGCGGGTCAATTCGGTCATCCATCAGCAGTTCGACTACATCACCCGCTATGAGCAGGGCGTCCAGAGCCCGCTGGAGACCCTGGCCAGCGGCAAGGGCGCCTGCCGAGACCTGGCCTGGCTGATGGTCGAGGGCATGCGCCGGCTGGGCTATGCGGCCCTATTCGCCACCGGCTACCTCTATTCGCCCCGCGCCTCGGCCGTGCGCGGCGCGGGCGCGACCCATGCCTGGTGCGAGCTGTTCCTGCCCGACCTCGGCTGGGTAGAGTTCGACCCTACCAACGGCCTGGCCGAGTCGCCGGACCTTATCCGCGTGGCGACCACCCGCACTCCGGCCCAGGCCCTGCCGGTCTCGGGCGCCATTCTGGGCGACCCCGGCCAGGCTCGACTTCACGTCTCCGTGGATGTCGCCCTGGTCGACACTGTTTACGAGCCAGCGTGATAACGTGACCTGTCGATCGGGAGTGAGAGCCATGACCAATGGGTTCCAGCATCAAGACCCCATGACCAATTACAGCGTGCCCAAGTCCGAGCCCAAGGCCCAGCATGGCCGCAAGCCTGATGAGGAAGCCTTGAAGCTCAAGGAACGACGGACGTTCGAGCCCAGACCAGGCCACTGACGGCGAACGGCGTTCTCCGAAGTTTTGACAATCGGCCTGGCGACGCGCTTACTACCCTGGGATGAAATCCGCTTGGGGGAGCGCAAACATGGGCGAGACCAGAGATCCAAGGATCGTGTTCGCGATCGGCTTGGCGCGCGTCCTGCTGTCGATCCTCGTCGTCTATGCGTTCCTGGCCACCCTGATGACCGCCTCGGCCCAGCAGTCGATCTCGGCCGGGCTGAAGGATGTGGCCAACGAAGACGGCAAGCCCGTCACCTACAGCCAGGCCTATCTGGCCTACAAGAAATCCGCCGAGCTGAAAAAGACCCGCGATCAGGCCTGGCGCGAGCACGACGCCGAACGCAAGGCGATGGAGAAGGCCCGGTCCCTGAGGGCCGGCCTCGAGCCGGCGATCTCGAGCGAGTCCGACGCCTTTTTCAGCTATCGCGACCGCCTGAGAGCCCAGGCCCTGTGCGAGTTCAGCCCCAACGCCAGCAAGCTCCAGGACTGGGAGACGGTTCAGAGCTGCGAACTCAAGCCCCGCGACCAGAAGATATGGGACTTGCTGGTCGCGCGCTCACCCAACTTCAAGCAGGTGATGGAGAACGCCTCGCGCGCCGATGCGGCCTTCTACGAGGCCCGGAACAGTGTCGACAGCTCCAAGGAGGCCCTCGACGAGGCCGACAGGCAGGGCCAGTGGGCCCTGCAGGTGGGCCGCAAGTTCGGCGACTTCGACCTTCTGCGCGGCTCGTGGATGGCGGCGGGCGGGCTGTTCGAGGGTTTCCCGCCGGCCACCCTGCAGATCCTGCTGGCCTTCATGTCGGGGGCCTTCGGGGCGTTGCTGATCGCCCAGATCCTGATCGTCTATCCCGAGAATCAGCTCGGCCTGACCAAGGGCGAGGGCTTCGAGGCGCGCATCGGGCTGGGCGGCATGGTCGCGGTCTGCGTCTACATCATCCTGGGCAGCGGGGCGGTGCTGCTGGGCGACGCCTCCTCGCTGGAGGGCGACGCCAATGTCATGACCTTTGCGGGCGTCGGCGTCCTGGCGGGCATGTTCTCTGACCGGGTCGCCGCATGGTTGTCAGAGCGCGCCAACGTCTTCTTCGAAGCGCGCGGCAAGCCCGATGGCGACGGTGATGAGGGTGACGGACAAGCCGACGGCAAGCCCAGGTCGCGCGGCAAGACGCCCCCCGCGTCGCCAGATAAGCGGGCGCGAACCTAAATTCACATTTCGCCGGTCCGTTGGGCCTGTACAGGCGTCACACTGTTGAGCATATCCTTAACGCGCACGCTGGGGACGCGAGCGCGAGGGAACGTTCGGATCGATGCGGGTTGGGGTCATCATAGGGGGCGCGCTGGTCGCGGCTGGGCTGGGAGTGGTCGCCACGACCGCCACGGCCCTGTCGACCCATGCGCCGGCGCCCTATGACGCAACCCTGACCCTGGCCGGCGGCGACGCCGCCGGTATCGATCCGGACGCTCCGATCGCCACCGCTCGCTATGGCGACGCGCCGCGCCGCGCGGCCGCCGCGCCCGCCTCAAGCCTTGCCCCCTCGCCCGTCGATCTGGCCGGAGCGGTCGCGCCCCTGGCCGGCGGTCCCGATGCGGCTCCCGCCCCCAGGCCCTTGCTCGTCGCCCAGACCCAGCCGTCGATCCAGACCCTTGCAGAGCCCCGCAAGCGCTCTGCGCCGACCGCCGTGACCGTCGCCGAAACACGTCAGCCAGCCTTGGGCCTTGTCCGCGCTTCGGCACGCCGCATTCCGGTGGTCAAGGTCGAGGATATCGACATCCAGCCCTTCGGCTCGCTCGATGCGCCTTCGACGTCGCAGCGGCTGTCCGTCAACGCCTCCGCCCTGATGGGCAAGATGAGCGGCGTGGCCCATGATCCGCGCCGGGGCCGTTGGGTGCTGTTCGCCGCCAGTTCGGGCCAGGCCCTGAGCTGGAACATGATCCGCAGTTCTGTCGATGGATGGCGCGGTTCCGGCTGGTCTCAGGACCGGTTGACGCGCTTTGGCACCCATCAGGTCGGCGTGGGCTGGCGCAAAGGCGGCAAGCAACTGTCGCTCAGCGCCACCCGTCGCAAGCTGCAGGCCGAGGCCTATTCCGACCGCGACATGGTCTATGGCGTGACCCTGTCGATCAAGCCCAAGCGCTAGCCCTTGCGGCGGCGTGCGCCGCGCGAGTGGCCGGTGGTCAGCGGATCGGGCTTTTTCGGCGGGATCCAGCCTTCGGGCGGCGTATAGACCTGCTGGTCCGTGCCCAGGCCCATCCTTCCCGGAACCTGTCGCTGGAAGTACGAGGCCTGAGGCTCGTCCTCGACACCGCGCACGAGGTTACCCCGCAGCAGGTCCTCGATCTGGTCGCGCAACTTGCCCGCCGTCTCGAAATCCTGAGCGGCGACGGCCTCTTCCATCTGTTGTTTCAAGTCATCGAGATGGGTGTTGGACATGGCAGGCTCCATGGTTTCCAACATGGAACGCGCGAAGCGGCGAAAAAGCTAGAGCCCTTTACGACCTGATGGCTTCATCAGGGTCGGACGAAAAGGGCTCTAAATCAGAAGTTTAGGGCGTTTTTCGATCCGATAACCGTTTCACACTTATCGGAAAACGCCCTAGGCCCGCGCCGCTGCGATGCGGGCCCGGGCGATTTCGTCGGCCACCAGATTGGCGGGGCGCTTTTCGGCGATCGACTGGTCAATGACTTCGCCCAGGGTCTGGGCCAGGCGGTCCAGCTTGGTCGCCACCCACGGGCCGTCGAACGACCCATTGGCCGCGAGGGCACGGATCTCTGCGGCCACATTGATGATGCCGCCGCCGTTGATGACATAGTCGGGGGCGTAGAGGATGCCGCGATCAAACACCGTCTGGCCGATCATGGCGTCGGCCAGCTGGTTGTTGGCCCCGCCGGCGATCACCTTGACCTTCAGGCGCGGCAAGGTCGCCACCGAGATCGCGCCACCGAGCGCGCAGGGGGCGAAGACGTCGGCCTCGACGTCGAAGATGGCGTCGGTCGGGACGATGGTCGCGCCGGTCTTGGCGGCCACCTCATTCAGGGCCGTCTGGTTGACGTCGGCGATGATCAGCACCGCGCCGGCCGCGTGCAGTTTTTCGGCCAGATAGGCGCCGACATGACCGACACCCTGGATCGCGACACGCACGCCCGTCAGGTCTCGCTGCAAAGCCTTCTCGACGCAGAGACGCACACCGCGGAACACGCCCTCGGCAGTGACCGGCGAGGGATCGCCCGAGGCCGCCGCGTGGCCTTCAAGCCCGGCGACGTAGCGGGTGGTCTTGCGGGTGCTTTCCAGGTCGGACGGCGAAACCCCGACATCCTCGGCGGTCCAGTACTGGCCGTTCAGGCTGTCGACCGCGCGGCCGAAGGCCTCGAACAGGGCCGGCGTCTTCTGGCTGCGGCTATCACCGATGATCACGGCCTTGCCGCCGCCGAAGTCGAGGTCCGCCATGGCGTTCTTGTACGACATGCCGCGCGACAGGCGCAGGGCGTCGGTCAGGGCGGCCTGACTGCTGGTGTAGTCCCACATCCGGCAGCCGCCGGCAGCGGGGCCGCGGGCGGTGGAATGGATGGCGATTATGGACTTCAGACCGGTTTTTTCGTCGAAGAAGGTATGGACGCCTTCATGTCCCTCGAAATCGGGGGAATCGAACAAGGTCATGCCGCAGGTCTCGCCTCAGACAGAAAGAATGCGCCGGGGTTTACGCTGCACGGAGGGCGGTCACAACCCCGAAGACTTCGTCTGCGACTTTGGCGTCATGGCCTCCAGGGCCTCGACGCTGTCAGGGATCGGCGGCGCGCCTGATGGCCAGGGCGCGGCGGGATCCTTCAGAAAGCTGACCGCATCATGCCAGACGATCGGGGCCTGCTGGTCGACCAGCAGCAGGTGCCAGCCCTTGGCATAGCAGGCGGTGCGGTCAGCAGGCTTAAGTCTGGCCGCCGCCTCGACCGTTGGCGCCTTGGGGATGATCTTGTCATTGACCCCATAGAACCAGGCCGTCGGAACCGTGATCCTGTCGGTCGAACGCCACGCCTTCTCCATCAGGCCAACCAGCCCGTAAACGGTGTCGGACCGCGCGCCCCAGATCATCAGCGGGTCCTTGCCCATGCGCCGCAGCTCATCGAGATTGTCGCTGGGCAGGACCTTGCGGACCAGCCAGTCCGGCGGCTCGACCACCCATCCGCCGACCATATGGGCGGTGACCCACAGGCTGGCGCGATTGGGCAGAGGCTGCTCGGACCAGCCCCAGACGGCGGGGGCGAACAGCAGCAGGCGATCGACGACGGGCGGATCGGGATCGGTCATCGCGGCGATCGCCAAGCCGCCGCCCATGCTGATCCCGGCCAGGGCGATCTTGGCGCCCGGATGCCGCTCGCGGACCAGGGCGACGCAGGTGCGCACATCCTCGATGACGATCCCGACCGGCGCCCAGACGCCGCGCTCGGGCGAGCGGCCAAAGCCGCGCACATCGAAGGCGTAGGTGGCGATCCCCTGCCCGGCCCACCAGGCGGCGGCCAGGTGATATGCGTTGGAATAGTCGTTCATGCCGTGCAGACCGACGATGACCCACTCGGGTTCTCTGGTCGGCAACCAGGTCCTCAGGCCCAGCCGCGCGCCGTCGAAACTGACGAAATCCTCGCCCTCCAAGCGCGGCCCGCGAAAGCCCAGCGGCCCCAGGTCCAGCCTCTGGGTCAGGGGCGCGCAGCCGCTCAGGGCGGCGACAGACGCAGTGAAGATCAGACTTCGGCGGTTCATGCCGCCAGAATGCCCGCCACCCGCTGGCGAAGATAGGGCGTGACCTCGTTCTCGAACCACGGATTGCGCTTGAGCCAGGCGGTGTTGCGCCACGACGGATGCGGCATGGGCAGGACCTTGGGGCCAAAGATGCGCCAAGCGGCGACGGTGTCGGTCATGGTCTTGCCCGCCCGGTCGCCCAGCGCCCAGGCCTGGGAATAGCTGCCGACCAGCAGGGTCAGTTCGACGTTCGGAAGTTTCTCCAGCAGCTGCGGCCGCCACAGCGCCGCGCAGCGGGGCGGCGGCGGATAGTCACCGCCCTTGGGGTTGGTGCCCGGAAAGCAGAAGGCCATGGCCGCGACCCCGATCTCGGGCCGGCCATAGAAGGTCTCGCGATCGACCCCCATCCACTGCCGCAGCCGGACGCCGGACGGATCGTTGAACGGCAGGCCGGTCTCGTGAACGAGGCGTCCCGGCGCCTGGCCGCAGATCAGGATGCGGGTCTCCTCGCGCACCCGCGTCACAGGCCGGGGCGTGTGCGGCAGATAGGGCGCGCAGGCCCGGCAGGCGGCGATGTCGGAGAGAAGCGCGTCTAGGGACATGGGGCGAACTTAGGGAACTGCTTGCGATATCCAAGCTCCGCCCTCGACTGTCATCCCGGGCGGACCCCGGCGAAAGCCGGGGGAAGACCCGGGACCGCGACAAGCTCCGAGCGTCCGGCGGTCCCGGCTCGGCACGCTTCGCGCCTGGCCGGGACGACAACCGTAAGATCAGCCGCCCAGGAAGCCCCGCTCCTTGGCGATCACCGTTTCGAACGACGGCCGGGCCAGAATGCTGTCGGCCCAGGCCTTGGACCTGGGCCATTTGGCGAAGTCAAAACCCGCATGCATCAGGTTGGCGAAGGGGCTGGCCACGGCGATGTCGGCCAGGGTCAGGCGGTCCTCGATCAGGAAACCGCTCTCGGGAGCAACCTTCTCCAGATAGTCGAGCACCGGGGGCATCTCTTCCCGGGTGGCCTTTTCGACGGCCGCCATGTCGCTTTCGACGCCCATGAACCGAGGGCCAACGACCAGGTTGAAGAAGATCTTGCCTGCGGCTCCGACAAAGATGCTGTCGGCGAACTCCTCGAACCAGATCGTCCGGGCGCGGGCCTTGGGCTCAAGCGGGATCAGGTTGGGCTCGGGATAGGCCGCCTCCAGATAGGTGACGATGGCGCTGGAGTCGGAGATCCTGAAATCACCGTCCTGGAAGCCCGGGATCTTCTTGAACGGGCTGATCTCCAGAAACGCCGGATCAGGCGAACCGGGTCGGCCGACCTTGTTTTCGAAGGTCAGGCCCTTCTCGGTCGCGAAGGCCATGGTCTTGCGCACGAACGGCGACAGCGACGAGCCGTGAATCAGCATCGGTGAACTCCCCTTATGGTGGGGCGCATAGGTTCACTGATTACGTTTCGTTTCAAGACTTACAATTTTGGACCCGCTATCCCCGGCCAAGGCCGGGGTCCAGATTCAGCCTGAGCGTCTGGGGATGATCCGAGATACGGCTGACCAGATCAGCAATCGCCCTGGGTTCGATCTGGGCCCCGGCCTTCGCCGGGGAGAGCGGATAGGGGGTTAGGCGTCGTCGTCCTCGACCTCATCCTTAACCACGGTCTCGAAGCTGGTCGGGTCGCCCGGCAGCCGGGTGCGCAGACGATAGACGCCGCGGAATTTCTCGGGGTCGACCGGCTTGTTGTGGCGCAGGATCACGATGGTCCCGGCCTTGGCCAGCTCGATGGCGTTGGTGCGCACGTGACCCAGGATCTGCTGCCAGCGCTCGGGCTGAACCGCCTTGGCGACGCTCATGGGGTCGATGGACTTTCCCTCCGGCAGGCCTGCCAGCTGGGAAAGGATGGTCTCTTGGATAGGACTAGTCATGGGGATCGGGGTCGTCATGGGCGGCTCCATGCCACGGATCGCCGCCTTACGCGAGGGACGGCTTGCGCGCCTCTCGACGCCGCTCTAGCTCAGGCCAGCTGATTTGAGGGGACGAGCACATGGATGGCGGCAATGACGCGCCCGGCGGGCCGCGACTGGTCGAGAGCGGCGAGTGGGCCGGCTGGCGCACCTGGTCGGGTCTGGATCCGTTCGAGGACCAGTCCGGCCCCTTCTATTTCAGGGAAGACGACGCCGGGCTGGTGACCACCGCCTTCCTCGCCGAAACCCGCCACATGAACGGCGGCGGCTTCATGCACGGCGGCTGCATGCTGACCTTCGCCGTCTTCTCGGTTTTCGCCATCTCGGGGCGGGTGCTGCCCGGCCCCCACGCCGTGACGGTCAGCCTGAACGGCGAGTTCATGGGCCCGGCCCGGCCGGGGGACCTGGTGACGGCGACGGGCGAGGTCACCAAGGCCGGCGGCTCGCTGCTGTTCGTGCGCGGGCTGGTCTCGACGGGCAGTTCGCCGATGCTGAGCTTTTCGGGCGTGATCAAGAAGATCCGGAACCGATAGCCACTGGCCCCCTACGGATCGCTCCGCGATCGTCTTCCCCCGGAGGGGGAAGATGAGTTCATCCGCCCCCTCCGGGGGCGGACGGTCGCGAAGCGACCAGGTGGGGGCAAGTGATCGCTACACCCCCGCCTTGGCTGCCGGACGCTCCATCATCGCCGTCAGCCAGCGCCCGACATTCTCCAGCTCCGCATCCGGCCGAAACTTGACCATCCGGGCAAAATCGATGCCCGTCACCGCCAGGATGTCGGCGATGGTCACCCGATCGGCGGCGATGAATTCGCTCTCGCCAAGCCGGCGGTCGAACACCTTCAAGGCCCGCTCGGCCGCCTTGCGGTTGGTCTCGGCGATTTCAGGCACCTGGGTCTCGATGGCGGCCAGAGCGGGATGGCCATGCCGCACGGCCATCATCAGCGGCGTCGACAGCAGCATTTCCGAGCGGCGGGTCCACATCTCGATGACGGCGATCTCGCGGGCGTCGCGGCCAAACAGGTTCGGCTCGGGATAGACGCTTTCCAGATAGCGGCAGATGGCCACCGACTCGGTGATCGTGGTGGCCTCATCGATCTCCAGGGCTGGCACATTGGGCAGGCCCGCCTTGGCGAGATAGTCGGGCGATCGATGCTGGCCGCCGAAGATGTCGATGTCGACGATCTCGACGTCCTCGATGCCCTTCTCGGCCATGAACCAGCGGACCCGGCGAGGATTGGGGGCGCGACGGCTGTCATAGAGTTTCATACGAAAATCCTCCCGGCTTTTGACCGGGAGGATGATCGCGTTTCCCAAGGGAAGGAAAGCCCTACAGACCGAACAGCTCGCGCGGCATCAGGCCGATCAGCGAGCCGGTCAGGCAGGTGGCCAGGAAGCCGGCCATCATCGCCTTCCAGACCAGGCCCAGCACCTCTTGCCGGCGCTCGGGCACCAGCACGCTGAAACCGGCCACGTTCATGCCGACCGAGCCGATATTGGCAAAGCCGCACAGGGCGTAGGTCATGATCATCCGCGTGCGCTCGTCCAGCAGGGCCTCTCCGGTCTGCGACATCTGGATGAAAGCGGTGAACTCGGTGAGGATCAGCTTGACGCCCAGCAGGCCGCCGGCGGTGCCGGCTTCAGTCCAGGGAATGCCCATCGACCAGGCCAGGGGCGCGAAGACCACGCCAAGGCCGCGGGCGATGCTCAGCGGCTGACCGCCCATGTCGGGCAAGGCAGCAAGGCCCTTGTCGACCATGGTGGCCAGGGCCACGAAGACGATCAGGGTGGCGCCGATGTTCAGGGCGATCTGCAGGCCGTCGGTCGTGCCCTTCATGACGGCGTCGATCGAGCTGCCATAGGTCTTGTCGTCGATGTTGAGGTCCAGGCTGGAGACCTTTTCCATCGGATCGGCCGGCACGATGATCCGGGCCAGCAGCACGCCGGCCGGGGCCGAGATGATCGAGGCAGTCAGCACATGGGCGGCGGCGTTGGGCAGCACATCGGCCAGGATGGTGACATAGGCCACCATGGTCGAGCCGCTGACGCAGGCCATGCCGACCGCGATCAGCATGAACAGCTCGGAGCGCGACAGCTTGTCGAGATAGGCGCGGATGAAGATCGGGCCTTCGATCTGGCCCATGAAGATGGTGGCGGCGGTGGCCAGGGCCGGCGGGCCGCGCAGGCCCAGGGTCTTCTGGAACACAAAGCCGAAGCCCTGCGCCGCCCATTTGAGGATCTTCCAGTGCCACAGCAGCGCCGACAGGGCGCAGACCACCAGGATCACCGGCAGGACGCGGAAGGCGAAGATGAACCCCAGGCCCGGATTGCTGACCGGATAGGGCTGATCGCCGCCCGCCAGGAAGCCGAAGATGAACATGGTGCCAGCCTGGGTCGAGGCCGACAGGCCCTCCACCGCGCCATTGACGCCGCGCAGCAGCGTCTGGGCCTGGGGCAGTCCGAACAGCAGCAGCACGAGGCCGACCTGGACGACGATGGCGCCGATGGCCAGCACCCAGGGGAAACGCTTGCGGTTCTCGGAGACCAGCCAGCAGAGGGCGAGGGTGAGCGCCAGACCCGCGAGGGCTTGAACGTTCTCGGGACGAAACATCAAGACGGAAGAACCTTTGAACTAGGCGACGCCCCCGCGACGTCGGCCAAGGGGCGAGATTGACACCAAGTTTACACTTCTAGGCAAGCGGCTTGCGCGCCGCCCGCCGAAGGAACGCCGTTGTGCCGCGTTGTAAGGCGGCGCTTACCGCCAAACTCGCCAGCCCCTGCGCGGTGCGGGCCTTGTGAGCAAGGCGCTTGCAACGGCAGGATCCTCGTTGCCGCGACGACCGAAGAGCCGGCGGCAGGGCCCCGGAAGCTGACCGGATTCAGGCTTTGCGCCGCCTATCCGCTTCGCAACGAGACGCTGCGCAAATTGCCTTACCCCGATTTAACTTGGCCGCTGGAGGAACGCCGGGCATTGCTGCAACCCTTGATTGGGGGAGCATTATTCGCATGTCGCTGGCCTTGGCCACGTTGCTTTACGAGTGGCGTCGATACATGGCGGCCGTGGTCGCCCTGGCGTTCTCGGGTCTTCTGGTGCTGGCCCAGGTCGGCATGTTCGTGGGCATCGGCAAGGGCTTCACCGCCCAGATCGACCGGGCGCGCGCCGACATCATGGTGCTGGGCCCGGGTGCCAAGGCGCTGTTCGGCGGCCCGTCCGGCCTGCCGCGACGCATGATCCCGCTGGTCTACAGCCACCCTGAAGTGACCCAGGTCGCGCCCCTCGACGGGTCCGGCGGCCGGTTCCAGAACATCCTGTCTCCCGAGGAGCAGGCCAAGATTGACGCCCGCACCAAGGCCGCCGCCAAGGGCGGCAAGCAGGCCGGCGGCGAAGGCGGTGGCCGCAAGACCGAGTTCGTCAACGTCACCGTGATCGACGCGATCCCGGGCTATGTGACCGTGCCGACCGACTACACCCAGTCGATGGTCGAGGCGCTGCGCCAGCCCTATGCCGTGGCCGTCGACCAGACCGCGCTCAAGCGCCTGGGCGTCAAGAAAGGCGACAAGGCCATCTATAACGGCAAGACGATCACGATCGCCGTGGTCACTACCGGCTATCCCAACATCATCCAGCCCACCCTGGTGATGTCACGCGACACCCTGCGGATGCTCGGCGAGGCCGACACCGGCCCGCGCGTCGCACCCCTGATGGTCCAGATTCGCGATCCGGCCCGCGCCGAGATCGTCGCCGCCCAGCTCAACAAAAAAGGCGACGGCAAGTTCCGCGCCTGGACCCGTCAGGAACTGGCCGACGCCAATTCCAGCGCCATGCTGGATGACCAGATCATCGGCATCATGCTGGGCTTCTCGGCCTTCCTGGGCCTGCTGATCGGCGTGGCCATCACCTGGCAGACCCTGCGTGGCGCGATCATGGCCAATATCAAGGAGTTCGCCTCGCTGCGCGCCCTGGGCGTGTCGATGGGCGACCTGCGCAACATCGTCATGGAGCTGTCCTTCTGGGTCGGTATCGTCGGGGTCGGCGCGGCGGGCCTGCTGACCTGGCTGGTCACCCTGCTGGCCGCTGCCAGCGGCGTGCCGATGTTCTTCCCGCCCAGCCTGATCATCATCGTCGCGGTCTTCCTCGTGATCATCGCCATGCTCTCCGGCTTTCTGTCGCTGGGCATCCTGAAGAACAGCCAACCCGCGGACCTGCTGCGATGAGCAACGATCACAGCCACCTGCGCGGCCAGAGCGCCCTATCCGCCCAGGGCATCGTCAAGCGCTTCAAGACCGGCCGCACCTTCGTCGAGGTCCTCAAGGGCGTGGACTTCGACGCCCGGCACGGCGACGTGACCATGGTCATGGGCCCCTCGGGCTCGGGCAAGTCGACCCTGGTGGCGGCGCTGTCGGGGCTGCTCAAGCCCGACGAGGGCAAGGTCACCGCGCTGGACGCCAATGACCTGTGGTCGCTGTCGGCGGGCAAGATCGACCGCTTCCGACTGGACCACTGCGGTTTCATCTTCCAGGGCTTCAACCTGTTCCCGGCCCTCACCGCCAAGCAGCAGGTGATGACCGTTCTGAAGTACCAGAACGTCGGTCCCGGCGAGGCCTCGCGCCGCGCCCAGGCGGCGCTGGAGTCGGTGGGCCTGGGCCCGCGCGTCAACCAGCGCCCCTCTGAGCTGTCGGGCGGCGAGAAGCAGCGGGTGGCCATTGCCCGCGCCCTGGCCAAGAACCCGAACCTGATCTTCGCCGACGAACCGACCTCGGCCCTCGACGGCAAGAGCGGTGAAATCGTCATCAAGCTTCTGCGCGCCGCCGCCACCGAGCGTGGCGCGGCGGTGATCTGCGTTACTCACGACCCGCGGCTGGAGGCCTATGCCGACCGCGTCATCCACATCGAAGACGGCCGGATTCTGGACGACGTGCGAAGAACGCCCGACGCCAATCCCGGTCCGCTCAGCCACTGACCTTTTGGGGAAACTGATATGTTCGGCTTTCTGCGCCGCCCGATGTTCTGGATCGTCATCGTCGTGCTCGCCGTCGGTGGCGGCGGCTACTTCTACATGCAAGGCCAGGCGGCCGAAAAGAAGAAGGCGCTCGAAGCCGCCGCCAAGATGGAGGAGCCCTCCCCCTACGCGGCCATCGCCAACGGCAAGGCTGACGTAGAAGGCGGCATCATCCAGGTCGCCGCGCGACGCGGCGGCGTGGTCGAGGCCGTCTATGTCCAGGAGGGCGACGTGGTCGTGAAAGACCAGATCCTGGCCCGCCAGCAGAGCGACGAGGGCCGCCTGACGGTCGAGCGCGCCAGCGCCGAAGTCGCCCAGGCTCGCGCCATGATGAACGCCACCCGCGTCCAGCTGACCACGGCCCAGCGCGAGCATGCGCGCCTCAGCAAGCTGAGCGCCAGCAACTTCGTGGCCGGCACGCGCGTCGATGCGGCGTCTGACGCCATCGCCAACGCGCGCGCCAACCTGGGCGCCCAGCAGGCCCAGGTCGCCACCGCCCTCGCCCGCAAGAACGAGGCCCAGTACAACCTGGAACTGACAGTGATCCGCGCGCCGATGAACGGCCGCATCGCCCGCCGCTACGCCAATCCCGGCGCCGGCGCCTCGACCCTGAACGTCTCCAACATGTTCGACCTCGAGCCCGACACCCAGCGCATCGTCCGCGCCGAGATCGTCGAGGCCGACATCCCCAATGTGGCCAACGGCCAAGAGGTCGAAATCCAGCCCGAAGGCGATCCCGACAAGGTCTATATCGGCCGCGTCCTGCGCCGCGCCGCCGTGTTCGGTGCCCGCAAGCTGGCCTCCGACGATCCCAGCCAGCGCAGCGACGAGCGCGTGGTCGAGGTGGTGGTCAGCGCCGACGGCGCCCCCCTGCTGGTCGGCCAGCGCGTGCTGGTCAAGTTCATGAAGCCCGGCAAGAAGGCCGGCGTGAAGCGCGACAAGCCTACCGCCCCCGTCGGCGGCGGCATGACCAAGCCGAACTAGCGTTTTCCGATAAGTATGAAACGGTTATCGGATCGAAAAACGCTCTAAACTTCTGATTTAGAGCCCTTTTTGTCCGAACCTGATGAAGCCATCAGGTCGGAAAGGGCTCTAGCCAGCCAGCTTCCAGAGACGACGAGGCGCCGGGCGGTTCTCCGCCCGGCGTTTTTCGTTGGGGCTCAGGCCTTCCAGGCCCTCAGTCGTAGCGCATTGCCGATCACGCTGACCGAACTGAGCGCCATGGCCAGCGCCGCCAGCTGCGGCGTCAGGGTCAGGCCGAAGGCGGGATACAGCACCCCCGCCGCGATCGGCACGCCGGCCGCATTGTAGGCGAAGGCGAAGGCCAGGTTCTGGCGGATGTTGCGCATCACCGCCCGCGACAGTGAGCGCGCCCGGACCACGCCCATCAGGTCTCCGTTCAGCAGGGTGACCCCGGCCGCCTCCATCGCCACATCGGCGCCGCCGCCCATGGCGATGCCGACATCGGCAGCGGCCAGGGCCGGGGCGTCATTGACCCCATCGCCCGCCATGGCCACCGACGCTCCCTCGCCTTTCAGCCGTTCGACAACATGGGCCTTGCGGTCGGGAAGCACCCCGGCCTCAACCTCGTCGATGCCCAGAGCGCGGGCTACGGCCATGGCGGTGACCTCATTGTCGCCGGTCATCATCAACACGCGAACGCCCTGGTCCTTCAGCGCCTTGATCGCCGCGCGGCTGGACGAGCGGATGGGATCCTTGATCGCCAGCAGCCCGGCGGCCACGCCGTCCAGCGCCACGAAGACCACCGTCGCGCCCTCGCCTCTCAGCGCGTCGGCCCGGCTGGCCAGATCGTCGACCGCGATCGTCAGATCGGCCATGTAGGGCTCGGCCCCGATCGCGACGCGGCGACCCTCGACCAGGCCGGTCACGCCGCGTCCCACGGGCGAGTCGAAGTCGGCGACCTCGGCCAGGGACAGCTGGCGCGCCTCGGCGGCCTCGACAATGGCCTTGCCGAGCGGATGCTCGCTGCCGCGCTCCAGGCTGGCGGCCAGGCGCAGGAGCTCGTCCTCAGTCACGCCGACAGGCTCGATGGCGGTCATGACCGGCCGGCCCTCGGTGAGCGTGCCGGTCTTGTCGACCACCAGCACGTCAATGCGCTCCAGCCGCTCCAGCGCCTGGGCGTCCTTCAGGAGGATGCCCGCCTGGGCGCCGCGCCCGACGCCGACCATGATCGACATCGGGGTGGCCAGTCCCAGGGCGCAGGGACAGGCGATGATCAGCACCCCCACGGCCGCGACCAGGGCATTGGCCAGGCGCGGCTCGGGACCGACCAGCGCCCACGCGGCGAAGGCCAGCAGGGCCGCCGCCAGCACGATGGGCACGAACCAGGCCGAGACCCGGTCGGCCAGCCGCTGGATCGGCGCGCGCGACCGCTGGGCCTGAGCGACCATGGCGACGATCCGCGATAGCAGGGTGTCGCGCCCGACTCGCTGGGCCTGCATGATAAAGCCTCCGCTCTTGTTGATCGCACCGCCGACCAGCAGAGAACCCGGCTCCTTGAGCACCGGCATCGACTCGCCGGTCACCATGGCCTCGTCGACATGGCCGCGCCCTTCCAGCACCACGCCGTCGACGGGGATCTTCTCGCCCGGCCTGACCCGCAGCCGGTCGCCCACCAGAATGGCGTCGATGCCGACCTCGGTGTCCTGGCCGTCGGCACCGATACGCCGGGCCGTGCGCGGTGCCAGATCCAGCAGGGCGCGGATGGCGCCGCCGGTGCGCTCGCGCGCCCTCAGCTCAAGCACCTGGCCCAACAGCACCAGGACGGTGATTACCGCCGCAGCCTCGAAATAGACCGGAGCCTGTCCGTGATGGCCCTTGAAGCTGGCGGGCAGCAGATCCGGCACCAGGGTCGCGACCAGGGAATAGAGATAGGCCGCCCCCGTCCCCAGCGCGATCAGAGTGAACATGTTGAGGCTGCGCGCCAGGATCGACGCCCAGCCGCGCTGGAAGAACGGCCAGCCTGCCCACAGCACCACCGGCGAGGCCAGAGCCAGCTGGATGAAGGCGTTGGCGCGGTCACCCCACGGCGGCATGAAACCGAACAGGTGCGCGCCCATGTCCAGCACGAAGACCGGTGCCGTCAGCACCAGCCCGAACCAGAAGCGACGGGTCATCTCGCCCAGCTCGGCATTGGGCGCCGCGTCCAGCGTGGGGGTTTCGGGCTCAAGGGCCATGCCGCAAAGCGGACAGGCGCCGGGCCCGACCTGACGCACCTGCGGGTGCATCGGGCAGGTATAGATCGTACCCGCCGGAGCGGCCTCGGTCTTCTGCGGCTGCGCGGCGGTGTAACGCCTGGGGTCTGCCACGAACTTCGCCTCGCACCCGGCCGAGCAGAACCAGTAGGTGTCGCCGCCATGGCTGGTGCTGTGCTTCGCCGTCGCCGGGTCGACAGACATCCCGCAGACGGGATCGCGGGCCAGGGCGACCGTCGTTGCGGAAACGCCCCCCCCACAACAGGCATGCGGCTTATCAGAGCGGGCGTGGTCATGGGGCGACATGTGGACTTCTCCTGTGGGCCTGGAGTCGCTATATACCCCCGCAGGGTACATCATCAAGTACCCCCAAGGGGTATATTATGCAGACTGACGCCAAGGCCTCAGCGGTGAAACGCCTGAACCGCATCGAAGGACAGGTGCGCGGCATCGCAAAGATGATCGACGAGGATCGCTATTGCATCGACGTGGTCACCCAGATCTCGGCGATCCAGGCGGCCCTGCGCCGGGTGGAAGAGGAAATCCTGCGCGATCACGTCACCCATTGCGTCGAGCACGCCATCCAGAGTGGCGACCCAGAGGCCCAGCGCGAGAAGATCGCCGAGCTGATCGCCGTGCTGGGGCGCAGCGGCCGCTGATCCGGTGCCCTTGACGCCTCCCCTCCCGCGCCGCACAAACGCGCCAAACCAAACACGCGTTTGAGGGAGACTAGGGCATGTCGGACATCCGTTTTGACGGCAAGGTGGCGATCGTTACCGGCGCAGGTGGTGGCCTGGGTCGACAGCACGCCCTGGAACTGGCCCGTCGCGGCGCCAAGGTGGTAGTCAACGACCTGGGCGGCAGCGTCGACGGCTCGGGCGGCTCGTCCGCTGCCGCCATGGCGGTCGTCGATGAGATCAAGGCCTTGGGCGGCGAAGCCATCGCCCACGGCGCCTCGGTGACCGACGACGCCGGCGTCGCCGACATGGTCAAGACCGCCATGGAGACCTGGGGCCGCATCGACATCCTGATCGCCAATGCCGGCATCCTGCGCGACAAGACCCTGACCAAGATGGAGCTGGCCGACTTCGAGCTGGTCATGCAGGTCCACGTCTGGGGCACCTTCAAGCCGATCAAGGCGGTCTGGGACATCATGAAGGCCCAGAACTATGGCCGCATCGTCGTGACCACCTCGTCGTCGGGCATGTACGGCAATTTCGGCCAGTCCAATTACGGCGCGGCCAAGATGGCGGTGCTGGGCCTGATGAACACCCTCAAGCTCGAGGGCCAGAAGAACAATATCCACATCAACGCCATCAGCCCGGTCGCCGCCACCCGCATGACCGAGGGCCTGATGCCGCCCGAAGTGCTGGCCAAGCTGGCCCCCGAGGCGGTCACGCCCGGCGTGATGTATCTGGTCTCCGACGAAGCCCCGACGGGCGCGATCCTGACCGCCGGCGCCGGCGCCTTCGCCCTGACGCGCCTCTATGAGACCGAGGGCGTCTATCTCAGCGACGGCGAACTGTCGGCCGAGGGCATCCGCGACCATTGGGGCCAGATCACCGCCGAAGACGGCCAAAAGGCCTATTTCAACGGTGGCGAGCAAGGTCAGAAGTTCTTCCGCAAGATGGCTGGCGGCTAACGCTTCCGACATGACCCTGTGAAGCGGGGCCCTTGCGGCCCCGTTTCTTTGCCTGGATCTAGCCCTTCAGCCCGGCCCACAGCGTCGCAGCGGCGCCCGAGAATGCCTTGGCCGCAGCGCTGTCTGGCCTGCCCAGCACCACCGGAACCCCGCCGTCGCCGCCTTCGCGCACGGCCAGTTCGATCGGCACCTCGGCCAGCACCGGCACGCCCAGCACCCTTGCTTCGGCCACGCCGCCGCCGGACCCGAAGATCGGGATCGGGGCGCCGGTCGAAGGGTCGGCGAAGAAGGCCATGTTCTCGATCAGGCCGAGGATCCGGGTGGCGGTCTTGTCGAACATGATCGCGGCGCGGCGCGCGTCGATCAGGGCGATCTCCTGCGGCGTGGTGACCAGCACGGCGCCGTCGATACGCAGTTTTTGCACGAGGGTAAGCTGCACGTCGCCGGTGCCCGGCGGCAGGTCGACCACCAGGATATCGAGTGGCGCAGCTTCCGAGCCCCAGGCAACCTCATGGATCATCTGGCGGACGGCCGACGAGGCCATGGGACCGCGCCAGATCATCGCCTTGTCTTCGTCGACCATGAAGCCGATCGACATGATCTTGATCCCGTGAGCCTCCAGGGGCTGAAGTTTGCCGTCCTCGAAGCTGGGTTCGCCATTGACGCCCATCATGCGCGGACCGGACGGGCCATAGATGTCGGCGTCCAGCAGGCCGACCTTCAGGCCCATGGCGTGGAAGGCGCAGGCCAGGTTGGTGGCGACAGTGGACTTGCCCACCCCGCCCTTGCCCGAGGCTATGGCAATCACGTGGCGCACGTGGGCGGGCTTTTCGGCTTCCGGCGGCGGGACCAGGCGCGCCTTACTGTCTTCGCTGACGCTGGCGCCCTTGCGCACCCGCGTCGCGCCCTGCGCGGCTTGGGCGGTCAGGACCACCTGGGCGACGTCGATCCCCGGCAGGGCGGCCAGGGCCTTCTCGGCAGCCTCGCGCACAGGCGCATAGGCGGCGGTCTTGGCGACCGGGACCTCCAGCATGAAACCGGCCCGACCGTTGCGGACCACCAGGCCCTGCACCAGGCCGGCGGCAACAAGTCCCTCACCACTCACCGGATCGACGATGAGATTCAGGGCCGCGCGGGCCTCGTCGAGGGGGGGGGAAGCGGCACCGGTCACGTCTATGTCTTGCCTTGTTGGGTGGGGCTCCTCATATCCGCATGCGGGGAGCGATTTACAATCCCCGCTAAAATCAAACGCCGACGGGAAGACAACGCCGCCCATGCCTTGGAACGACAATGCTGGCCCCGGTCCCTGGGGTTCTCCGCCGCCGAATGGCGACAAGGACAATACGCCGCGCCCTGGTCCGCGCCGCCCATCGGGCGGACCTCGCGACCCCCAGACACCGATCGACCTGAACCAGGTGATCGAAGATCTGACCGCGCGCCTGCGCGGCTACTTCGAGGGCCCAGATCGCCCGCGCGCCATCGCCACGGCGGCTGGTGCCGTCGTCGCCCTGTGGGCGGTGACCGGCGTCTATGTCGTCCAGCCCAACCAGCAGGGGGTGGTCAGCACCTTCGGCGCCTTCTCGCGCGTCGCCAACCCGGGCCTGCGCTATCACGCGCCCTTCCCGATCGAGAGCGTCGAGAAGGTCTCGGTCAGCGAGATCCGCACCACCGACATCGGCGCCACCGGCACGGACGGCGGCGAAGAGCGCCTGATGCTGACCAGCGACGAGAATATCGTCGACCTGGCCTTCTCGGTGCAGTGGCGGGTGTCTGATGCCCCCAAATACCTGTTCAATGTTCGCGACCCCGAAAGCGTGATCCGCGCCGTGGGCGAGAGCGCCATGCGCGAGGTGGTCGGCAAGACCGCCCTCACCCCGATCCTGACCACCGGCCGCGGCCAGCTTCAGCTGGAAGCCGAAGGCCTGATGCAGCAGATCCTGGATCGCTATGACGCCGGGGTCTTCGTCGAGAGCGTGCAGATCCAGACGGCCACCCCGCCGCCGCCGGTCATCGACGCCTTCCGCGACGTGCAGCGCGCCAGCCAGAACGCCCAGTCGGCCGCCAACGTGGCGCGCGGCCGGAGCGCCGAGATCGTCCAGCAGGCCAAGGGCTATCGCGAGCAGGTTGTGCGCGAAGCCGCCGGTGAAGCTGCGCGCTTCAACCAGATCTACGACCAGTACAAACTGGCCCCGGCTGTGACGCGCGAGCGTCTCTATCTGGAGACCATGCAACGCGTGCTCGCCAATTCGAACAAGGTCATCATCGACAGCAAGGGCGCCAGCGCCCCGGTGATCCTGCCGCCCGACGCGTTCCGCCCGCGAACCGCCACCGTGGTCAAGTCCATCGACGGAGCCGTCCAATGATCCGTCCGCAAAACCGTCTCACCGCTATCGGCGCCGCCGCCGGTGCCCTGCTGGTCCTGCTGGGCTCGACGGTCTATCAGGTCGACCAGCGCCATCAGGCCCTGGTCATCCGCTTCGGCGATCCGATCCGCGTGGTCCGCACGCCAGGCCTTCACCTGAAGGCGCCGTTCCTGGATCGCGTGGTCAAGTTCGACAACCGCAACATCGCCCTGAACGCCGACCAGGAAGAGGTGATCGCCGCTGACCAGGAGCGCCTGGTGGTCGACGCCTTCGTCCGTTACCGGATCAGCGACCCGCGCCAGTTCTACAAGACCCTGGGCGATGAGACCAAGGCCAAGGACCGGCTGGAGCGCATCGTCAACGCCTCGCTGCGCCAGACCATCGGCCGGGCCAATTCCGAGGAAGTGATCGCCGGCAAGCGCGCGGTGGTCATGGCCGCCATCCGCGACGAGGTCGGCCGCCAGGTGAAGGCTTCCGATCTGGGCGTCCAGATCATCGACGTGCGCATCCGCCGCGCCGACCTGCCCGAGGCAAACCAGAAGGCCGTGTTCGAGCGCATGCAGACCGCCCGCCAGCAGGAGGCCGCCCAGCTGCGCGCCATCGGCGAGCAGCAGAAGCGCGAGATCGTGGCCACCGCCACCGAGGAAGGCGAAAAGATCCGGGGTGAGGGCGACGCCCGCCGCGCCGAACTGTTCGCGTCCAGCTTCGGCCGGGACCCCAACTTTGCGGCCTTCTATCGCTCGATGCAGGCCTATGAGGCGTCGCTGGGTCAGGGAGACGCCACCCTGGTGCTTTCCCCCGACAGCGCCTTCTTCAAATACTTCCAGCGCGGACCACAAGCGCAGTAAGAACCGGGGCCGCGAGATTCTCTCGCGGCCCTTTTTCTTTCGAGGAAGACCATGCGTCGTCTCGCGGTTCTCGCCTGTCTTTTCGCCTGCCTGACTTCAGCGCCCGCCCTCGCCGCGCCGCTTGAGGTACGGGTGGTCGTGGTTACCGCCTTCGAGATCGGCGAGGACACCGGCGACAAGGCCGGCGAGTTCCAGGCCTGGGCCCAGGTCATGCCGCAGAAGATCCCCTTCAAGACGGGGTTCCGCGACCTGCGCTATGACCCGGCCCGCAAGGTGCTGCTGCTGTCGACCAGCATGGGCACCAACCGCGCGGCGATCTCGACCATGGCCCTGGGCCTTGATCCGCGCTTTGACCTCTCCAAAAGCTACTGGCTGATCGCGGCCATCGCCGGCGTCAATCCCAACCAGGGCTCGGTGGGTTCGGCGGCCTGGATAGGCGCGGTGATCGACAGCGATTTCGGCTACCTGATCGACCCGCGCGAGACGCCCAAGGCGTGGGCGATCGGCCAGATCCCCTTCCATCGCAAGGCGCCCTACGAGGGCCCGCCCGCAGCCGATAACGAGAACCTGTTCCCGCTGAACCTGGCCCTGCGCGACTGGGCCTTCGACCTGACGCGCGACGCGGCCATTGCCGACAACGACGCCCTCAAGGCCCTGCGCGCGCCCTATGTGGGCCTGCCCAAGGCCCAAACTCCGCCGATGGTGCTGAAGGGCGACGAGGTCAGCGGCCAGGCCTTCTGGCATGGCGAGATCCTCAACCGTCACTACGAGGCCTGGGCCAATTACTGGACCGGAGATCAGAACGGTTTCGTGATGACCGGCATGGAGGACACCGGCGTCCTGGCCGCCATCGACGCCCTGGGCCGTGCGAACCGCGCCGACCCCCGGCGCGTGCTGGTGCTGCGCACCGCCAGCAACTACACCACCCAGCCGCCCGGCGGCGACGCGGCGGCCAACCTGCTGGGCGAACAGACCGGCGTGCCGGCCCTGCAATCCTCGCTCGACGCGGCCTTCAAGGTCGGTGGCGTGGTGGTGGATGAGCTGGCGAAGAACTGGCCACGCTATGCCGACGCGGTTCCGGGGAAATAGTCACAGACCTCGCCGGGAAGAGCGGTGGCTGGACTACCGCTCCACCACGCCCCGCTGCATCGGGGCCAGCTTGGCCAGCAGCCTGTTCTGGGCGAAGAAGGGCACGCCCTCCTTCTCCATCGCCCACTGCAGGTTCTCGACCAAGGCGTTGAAGTCCCTGTTGGTGACGCCCATGTCCGTGTGGACGCTCTTCATGTCGCGGCCGGTATAGTCGCAGCCGCCGCCCAGCACGTAGCAGAACTGCTCGGCCAGGGTCCGCTTCAGGCGGGGAACGTCGGTGGTGGCGAAGATCTCCTTGATGCGCGGGTCGGCCAGGCTGCGATCGACCATGTCGGCCGAGATGCGCGCCAGGCCGTCCTTGCCGTGGAAGGCCTCAAACACCCTGGTGTCGGTCAGGGGCGTGGCGTGGGCATTGGCGTTGGACTGGGCATAGGGGTCGACCGGCTGCTCGCCGGGCGGAACGGCGTCCTGCGCCAGGGCGGCGCCGGCAAGGCCAAGGGTGATGACGGCGGCCAGGGCCGCGCTCTGGGTGAAACGATGCATCGCGCGCTCTCCTAGAGCGTTTTCCGATAAGTGTGAAACGGTTATCGGATCGAAAAACGCTCTAAACTTTTGATTTAGAGCCCTTTTCGCCCGACCCTGATGAAGCCATCAGGTCGGAAAGGGCTCTAGAAGCCGGCCTGCAGCGAGAGATACAGGCCCCGCTGATCCTTGAACGTGGCGATGTCGCCCAGATCGACATAGGCGGCCGTCACCGACACCGTCTTGTTGATCGCATAGGCGGCGAACAGGTCGACCCAGTCGTCTTCTCTGGCGAAGCCCAGGTTGCTAGGCTTGGTGCGGTATTCGGCGCCCACGACCAGGCGTTTGCTGAGCAGCACCCCGGCCGAGCCCTCGAACTGGGCCCTGTAGCGGTCGTTGCGGTCGCCACCGAAGCCCAGCAGACCAGTCTGGTTGGCCTTGGTCAGGCGCACAGCGCCGCTCAGGACGAGGCTCTTGTCGAGCAGCAGCTTGGTGGCCGCGACATAGTAGTCGACGCCGCTGTCGTGCTGGCCGCCGACAGCCTTGATGATGGCATCCTGATTGTTCTTCTTGAACTGCGCGCCGACCGAGACCTGCGGAACCCAGCTGTCCTGCTGATAGACGGCGTCGCCCAGCACCCGCAGCTTGGCGCTGATGATGTCCTGCCTGAAGGTGAAACCCTTGCCCAGGCCCAGCTTGGCCCCCGTCGCGCCGGTGTCGAATTCCTGGCGCGCGACCGACAGCTCGACCCGATCGTACAGGCCGATCGCGGCCCCTGCAGCGCGCAGCTGATAGTCGGAAACGTCGACATGGGTCGCATGGACCTTGCCGCCAACGCCATTGCGCGTCTCGTTGCCGGCGATGACGGCCCAGGTGGCCAGGCCGCCGCCCGCCCCGCCTTCAAGGGCGCTGACGCCCCCGGTCAGCAGCAACTTGCCGCCGGTCTCGATCTCGGCGGCCACCGCGCCAGAGGTCAGGCTCAGAGCCGCAGCCATGACACAGCCAGAAGCCGGAATGGTCTTATGGTGAAGCTTCATCTGCCCTCGGCGCGTCTCGACAGTTTAGTTGTCGAGGGTCGTTCAGAAGACTTTACAGAACCTTTCAGCCTAACCCTGTCGCTCGACAAGGTGTCGCGGCGGGACATTCACGTTAACGGCGATTTCATTCGAGAGACGCTAGTACTGCGTGATGAAATTCGCCATTTCACTTCTCATGGTTGCGTTCATGGGTAGCGCCGCCTCGGCCGGCAGCCTGACCGTCACGGTGCGCGGCGCCGACGGCAAGGCCGTTCCCGATGCGGTCGTAACAGTCCACCCCGGCGGCCAGCCCAGTCGTGGACCCATCAAGTTCCCGTGGCCCTATCGGGTTGCCCAGCAGAACATCCAGTTCACGCCCTTCGTGCTGATCGCGCCGGCAGGCGCCGAGGTCTCGTTCCCCAATCTCGATAAGGTGCGCCACCACGTCTATTCATTCTCGGCGGGCAATAGATTCGAGCTGAAACTCTACGGCCGTGAAGAAAACCGCACCGTCAAACTGCCCGCCGTCGGCGTGGCCGCGATCGGCTGCAACATCCACGACCAGATGGTCAGCTTCATCAAGGTGGTCGACACCCCCTATGCGGCCAAGAGCGACGACACCGGTGTGGCGACGATCCGTGACATCCCGTCGGGCCCCGTCGTGGTGCGGGTCTGGCATCCGTATCTGCGCGGCATGAAGAACGAGAAGACCCTGACCACCACCGCGATCGGCGGCGCCGACGCGCGCGAGGCCGTGTCGATCGAGCTGCGCGCTCCGGCGCATCACTAGAGGACGGCCGTGTTCAATCGCCTCCAGACCAAGCTGACTGTGCTCTATGCCGGGCTGTTCGCCCTGGTGCTGAGCCTTGTCGCGGTGACGGTCTATCTGGCGATCGCCGGCAACGCCCAGCAGACAGTTCGCAAGGAACTGTCGGCCAGCGGAACGGTCTTCGATAGCGTCTGGGCGCTGCGCACCCAGCGCCTGCGCGACGGAGCCGACCTGCTGGCGCGCGACTTCGGTTTCCGGGCGGCCGTGGCCACCCATGATGTTCCGACCGTCGAGTCCGCCATCAGCAATCTTCGCCAGCGCATGGGCCTGGACCTGGCCTTCATCGTCGGGGTCGATGGCGGTGTGGTGGGCCTGGATCCCGCCCAGCTGGATCTCGAGAAACTGTGGACGGCGCTCGACGCCGGCGACGGTGCCCAGGGCGTGTTCGTGGTCAATGGCGCGCCCTATCAGGTTATCTCGGCGCCGATCCTCGCCCCAGCCCTGACCGGCTGGATCGTCTTCGCCGCCAAGCTGGACGACCGGGAAATGCGAGCCCTTGAGCGCCTGTCAGCCATCGAGCTGGACGCCCAGGTCTTTGACCGGCGCGGCGAAGGCTGGGTCACCGACGACGCGGGCTTCGACGCCAGGCGGGTCGGCGCCTATGTCGAGACAGCCCTGCGCGACAGGATCGCCGAGCCCAGCCTGCTTAAGGCCGGCGGGCAGAACGACCTGATCCTGGTCAAGCCGCTGAAGGCGCTGGGCCAGGACGGGGCCGCAGCGCTGGTCCTGCGCTATCCCATGGCCAAGGCCATGGCGCCGTATCGCCCCCTGTTCACCGCCGTGATCATCGCCGGACTGATTGGCGCGGCCCTGGTGGTCGTCGCCAGCTGGGCCCTGTCGCGCGGCCTGGCCCGCCCCATCACCGCCCTGGACGACGCCGCCCGCCGACTGCAGCGCGGCGAAGATGTCCGCGTTGAGGTCCAGACCCAGGACGAGATCGGCCGCCTGGCCGACAGCTTCAACCTGATGGCCGCAGAAATTCGCGACCGCGAAGCCAGGATGATCCATCAGGCCTTGCACGACGAGGAAACCGGCCTGCCCAACCGTCGCGCGCTGGAGCGCGAGATCACCAGCCGCCTGGCCAGTGCGGCCGAGGGCGAGCAGGTGATCATCAGCGCCGTAGGCCTGGACCGCTTCACCTTCGTGCGCGGCGCCATCGGCTATTCGCTGGCGACCCAGTTGATCGCCGATCTGGGCGAGCGGATCATGGCCATCACGCCGGGCCTGCTGGTCGGCCGCCTGACCACCTCGACCCTGTGCGTCGTCTCCAACCTCACCGACCTGGCTACCCTGACGCCACTGATCGAGATCGAGGCGAAGGCACTCGACAAGCCGATCCGCGTGGGCGGCGAGCTGGTCGATGTGAACCTGAGCCATGGCCTGGCCGCCACAACTGCAGGCGCCCTGGATGCTCCCAGGCTCATTGAGCAGGCGCTGATCGCCCTGGACCAGGGCCGCGCCGCCAATTGCAAGGTGATGCTGTTTGACCCTGTCGCCTATGGCGATCCGGCCGGCAACCTGTCGCTGATGAGCGAGATGCTGGACGGCGTTGCCACTGGCGCTTTGTTCCTCAATCACCAGCCCAAGCTGGATCTTCGTTCGGGCAAGATCACCGGTGTCGAGGCCCTGGTGCGCTGGAACCATCCGACGCGCGGCATGATGCGTCCAGACCTGTTTGTAGAAATGGCCGAGGAGACCGGCCACATCCGCGCCCTGACCGATTTCGTCCTGACCCAGGCCATCGCCGACCAGAAGGCGCTGCGCTCGGCCGGTCACGACGTGCTGATGTCGGTCAACGTCTCTGGCCGCCTGATCGACGACGCCGACTTTGCCGATCGCGCCATCGAGCAGGTCACCCGCCAAGCCGCCCGTGTCTGTTTCGAGATCACCGAGACGGCCGTGATCGGCAATCCCGATGTTGCGCTGGGGGTGCTGGAACGCTTCGAGGCCGCCGGCATACCGGTCTCGATCGACGACTATGGCTCGGGCCTGTCGTCCCTGGCCTATCTGAAGCAGATCCGCGCCGACGAGCTGAAGATCGACAAGGCCTTCGTCCTGTCGCTGCAGGCCGGCGGCAAGGACGCCCTGCTGGTCAAGTCGACCATCGACCTGGCTCACAGCCTGGGCATGAAAGTCACCGCCGAGGGCGTCGAGACCCGCGAAGCCCTGGCCGTCCTGCAGCTGATGGGCTGCGACCTGGCGCAGGGCTATCACATCGCCAGGCCTATGGGGCTGGAGGCGCTGACCACGTTCCTTGGCGGTTGGTCGATTGAACTGCCGGCGGACGTCGAGACGGACGCGCTCAGGCAGGCCTGAATAGCGTGTCATCCCGGGCGTGGCGCAGCGAAGACCCGGGACCGCTAAAGGCTCGGCGCTCCCGGCGGTCCCGGCTCGGCGCGCTTCGCGCTTGGCCGGGATGACAGCTTACATTGCCTTCAGCAGGTCCAGAACCACGTGCAGGCTATCGGCGATATGGACGCACTTGTCGTGCATCTCTTCGTTGGGATCGAGGATGTCGGGCACCATCACCGTCATCATGCCGGCCGCATGGGCGGCGCGGACGCCGGGATGGGAATCCTCCAGCGCCAGGCAATGGGCGGGATCGACGCCCAGGCGGCGGGCGGCTTCCAGATAGGGATCGGGATGCGGCTTGTGGCGCACGACGTCGGCATTGGCGACCACCGCGTTGAACCGGCTCAGCAGGTCGAAGCGCCCCAGATACTTTTCGACCGACACCATGCCGTTGGAAGTGGCAATCGCGCAGGGCAGACCCAGATCGTCGAGATAGTCGAGGATCTCGATCACCCCGGCCTTCAGCCTGGTCTCGGCCTCCAGCAGGACCTCGACGTCACTCCAGACCCGCTCGAAATAGGCCTGGATCGGAAACTCCTCGCCATAGAGTTCGCGCAGCAGGACGGCGCTCTCGGGATTGGTCTTGCCCACCATCGACGCATAGATCTCGCCGGTGAAGGTGACGCCGAACACTGAGCCGGCCTCGATCATCGCGGCGCGATAGACGATCTCGGTGTCCAGCAGCAGGCCGTCCATGTCGAAGATCACCGCCTCGACGCGGCGCGGGAAGCTCACGAGACGAACTCCGAGGCCTTGTAGCCCTGAAAGTAGAGCAAGGCGGTCAGGTCGCTGTGATCGACCTTGGCGTGGGCCCGAGCCGCGACGATGGGCTTGGCGCGATAGGCGACGCCCAGACCGGCGGCCTCGATCATCGCCAGGTCGTTGGCCCCGTCGCCGACGGCCAGGGCGTCGGCGGGGGTCAGGCCCAGGAACGCGGTCTCCTCGATCAGGGCGGCCAGCTTGGCCTCCTTGCCCAGGATCGGATCGCCTACCTGGCCGGTCAGCTTGCCGCCTTCTTCGATCAGGGTGTTGGCGCGGCTCAGATGAAAGCCCGCCGCCTCGGCGACCCGGCTGGTGAAGAAGGTGAAGCCGCCCGACACCAGGGCGCAGCGCGCACCATGGGCCGCCATGGTCCTGACCAGGGTCTCGGCCCCAGGATTGAGCCGCACGCGATCGTCGTAGCAGGACTGCAGGGCGTCGACCGACAGGCCGGTCAGCATGCCGACGCGCTCGCGCAGGGCCCCCTCGAAGGCCAGCTCGCCGCGCATGGCCCGTTCGGTGATCTCCGAGACCTGGGCCTTCACGCCGGCGAAGTCGGCCAGCTCGTCCAGGCACTCGACGTTGATGATGGTCGAGTCCATGTCGGCGATCAGCAGCCGCTTTTTGCGATTCTCGACCGGCTGGATCGCGAAATCGACCGGCAGGTCGGCGAGCAGCGCCTTGAGCGGTGCGACGGCCTCGCCATCAAGCAAGAAGTCGGCGGCCAGCGGTCCCAGAGGCGCAGGACGGCTGGACAGCGCCGCCTCGACGCGCGACACGGCTTGAGCGTAGGCGGCGGGATCAGCGCCCACCACGGTGAGGACAGTCGGGATCATGGAGAGCTTGGACATTGCGCCTCGCATCTGGCTGATCGCCGGCCCGACCGCAAGCGGCAAGTCGGCCCACGCCCTGCGTCTGGCCCAGGAAATCGGCGGCGAGATCGTCAATGCCGACTCCATGCAAATCTATGCCGACCTGCGCGTCCTGACCGCCGGTCCCTCGCCTGACGAGATGGCGGCTGTCCCGCATCACCTGTTCGGCACGGTTGACGCCGCAGAAACCTGGTCGGTCGGCAAATGGCTGGAAGCGGCCATGGTCGCCCTGCGCAACATCGACCATCGCGGCAAGCCGGTCGTCGTGGTCGGCGGCACAGGCCTCTATTTCCGCGCCCTGACCCATGGCCTGGCCGACGTGCCGGCGGTGTCGGAGACCCAGCGCGAGATTTCCGGACTGCTCTACGCCGCCCAGGGCGAACATGAGTTTCGCGAAGACCTCGCCAAACTCGATCCCGAGGCCGCCGCTCGCATCGAGATCGGCGACCGCCAGCGCCTGCTGCGGGCCCACGCCGTCGCCGTGGCCACCGGCCGGTCCCTGACCGCCTGGCAGAACGATACCCGCCCCTCGCTGGCGCCGGGCAGCTGGAAGGGTCTGGTCCTGGATCCGCCGCGCGCCGACCTCTATGCCCGCTGCGACGCCCGCCTCGGGGTCATGGTGCAGAACGGCGCCCTGGAGGAGGTTGCGGCCATGGCGGCCCGCGGCCTCAGCCCTGCCCTGCCCGCCCTCAAGGCCCTGGGCTACCGCGAACTGGCGGCCCACCTGCGCGGCGAGACCACCCTGGAGGCGGCGCTCGACGCCGCCCGCCAGGAAACCCGCCGCTACGCCAAGCGTCAGCTGACCTGGTTCAGGAACCAGACGCCGGATTGGGAGCGGGTTTGACCCGCTTCCGTCCGTTCACAAGGAAACCATGATGTCCGACCTCAACGCCCTCGCCGAACGCGTCGCAGAACGCCTGACCGCGCGCGGCGAGACCCTCGCCATCGCCGAGTCCTCTTCAGGCGGCCTGATCTCGGCGGCCCTGCTGGCCGTGCCGGGCGCTTCGAAATTCTATGTCGGCGGGGCGGTCGTCTATACGGCTAGGGCTCGGCTGACCCTGATGGACATCCCGCAAAAGGCCATGGACGGCCTGCGTTCGGCCAGCGAGCCCTATGCCGTCATGCTGGCGCGGGTGGCGCGCAAGAACCTGAAGGCGACCTGGGGCCTGTCGGAAACCGGCGCCGCCGGGCCAGACGGCAACCGCTATGGCGACCTTCCCGGCCACACCTGCACAGCCGTGGTCAGCGAAGAGGTGTCGGTCAGCGCCACCCTGGAAACCGGCGTCAATGACCGTCCCGCCAACATGCAGGCCTTCGCGGTCGCCGCGCTGACGCTGCTGCTCGACACTCTGGACGGGTGAATTGGGACAATAAGGCACATCCATGCCTTCAAGCCCGCCTTGACGCCCCCTTTCGCGCATGGCATCACCCTTTCCGTAGCTTTGGAGCAAGACTCGTGCGCAAAACCATGATCGTACTTATGGAGCGGCTGTCCGCGATGTGACCTTGAAGTCACGTCGTAGTTCAGTCGCGCGCGCAAAGGTCCTTCGGGACCTTTTTTCTTTTCAGCCTCCGCCTTCCCGCATCCCCTACGGACCGCCACCCCCTTTCGGACCTTTGCCATGACCGCCCACCAGACCATCGAGAGCCAGGCTCCCAGCGAAACGATCGACCGCGCCATGACCGGTGCCGAGATCGTGGTTCGCGGCCTCGTGGACCAGGGCGTCGAGGTGCTGTTCGGCTATCCGGGCGGGGCGGTGCTGCCGATCTATGACGCGCTGTTCCACGAGCCGCGCCTGCAGCACTTCCTGGTCCGCCATGAACAGGGCGCGACCCATGCCGCCGAAGGCTATGCGCGCAGCTCGGGCAAGCCGGGCGTGGTCCTGGTCACCTCGGGCCCTGGCGCGACCAACGCCATCACCGGCATCATGGACGCCCTGATGGACTCCATCCCGATGATCGTCATCACCGGCCAGGTCCCCACCCACCTGATCGGCACCGACGCCTTCCAGGAAGCCGACACCGTCGGCATGACCCGCTCGTGCACCAAGCACAACTATCTGGTCAAAGACGTCCGCGACCTGCCGCGGATCATCCACGAGGCCTTCAAGATCGCCACCACCGGCCGCCCCGGCCCGGTGCTGATCGACATCCCCAAGGACGTGCAGTTCGCCAAGGGTGAGTATTACGGCCCGAACGAGGTCGCTTCGACCCACGCCTACAATCCAAAGACCAAGGGTGAAGCCGGCCGCATTGCCGAGGCCGCGAAACTGATCGCCCAGGCCCGCCGGCCGATCTTTTACACCGGCGGCGGCGTCATCAATGCAGGCCCCAGGGCCAGCCAGCTGCTGCGCGAGTTTCAGGCCCTGACCGGGGCGCCGGTCACCTCGACCCTGATGGGTCTGGGCGCCTTCCCGGCCGCCGATCCGGCCTGGCTGGGCATGCTGGGCATGCATGGCACCTTCGAAGCTAACAACGCCATGCACGATTGCGACGTGATGATCTGCGTCGGGGCCCGCTTCGATGACCGCGTTACCGGCCGGCTAGACGCCTTCTCGCCGGGCAGCAAGAAGATCCACATCGATATCGACGCTTCGTCGATTAACAAGAACGTCCGCGTCGACCTGCCGATCATCGGCGACGCCGGCAGTATCCTCGAAGACCTGATCGCCGCCTGGAAGGCCGCAGGTCACCAGCCCAACAAGGCCGCGCTCGGCGACTGGTGGGCCCAGATCGATACCTGGCGCGCCCGCCAGTGCCTGAAATACCGGACCTCGGAAATCACCATCAAGCCGCAGTACGCCATCGAGCGCCTCTACGAGCTGACCAAGGGCCGCGATACCTACATCACCACCGAGGTCGGTCAGCACCAGATGTGGGCCGCGCAGTTCTATCGCTTCGAGGAGCCTAATCGCTGGATGACCTCCGGCGGCCTGGGCACCATGGGCTATGGCCTGCCCGCCGCCATCGGCGTGCAGATGGCCCACCCCGGCAGCCTGGTCATCGACATCGCCGGCGAAGCCTCGATCCAGATGTGCATCCAGGAACTGTCGACGGCGATCCAGTTCAACCTGCCGGTCAAGATCTTCATCATCAACAACGAGTGGATGGGCATGGTCCGCCAGTGGCAGCAGCTGCTGCACGGCGAGCGCTACAGCCACTCCTATTCCGACAGCCTGCCCGACTTCGTGAAGCTGGCCGAGGCCTACGGGGCTGTTGGAATTCGCTGCTCGGACCCGGCGGAACTGGACAGCAAGATCCTGGAGATGATCAACAGCGACAAGGTCGTGGTCTTCGACTGCCGCGTCGAGAAGCACGAGAACTGCCTGCCGATGATCCCCTCGGGCAAGGCCCACAACGAGATGATCATGGGCGACGTCGAGGACATCGGCAACGTCATCGGCGAGGCTGGGGCGGGGCTGGTCTAAAAGGCTCGTTTCTTTGCTTTACGTCAGCTGAGCCCTTTGTGATCTTGCCAAGACCAAGAACGCAAAGGGAACGCGCATGGCGTGGGCAGACTTGACGAGCGGACACTGTACGCACAAAGATGTACGTACAGATGTCGTTTGAGTGGGACCCGGAAAAGGCGAGGCTTAACCTCGTCAAACACGGAATCTCGTTCGAGTTCGCTCAGCGTGTTTGGGATGACCCTCACCACCAGATTCTTGATGATCGCGTGGTGGACGGCGAGCGGCGCTATCACGCCGTCGGTTTGATTGGGATCGTGGCGATCATCGTCGTGGTCCACTGCCATCCAGACGAGGACGATCTAGAGCATGTCAGGATCATTAGTGCGCGAGCAGCATCCGGCCGGGAAAGACGACGTTACGAGCAACAAGCCGTTTAGCGCTGACGAACTCGATCAGCTTGCTCGCCTGGAAGCGATGCGCGATGAGGACATCGATTTCAGCGACATCCCTGAATTGACCGACGAGCAGTGGGGCACCGCGCGACGCGGCATGACGCGCCCCCTCAAGCAGCCAGTGACCATCCGCCTCGACGCCGACGTCGTTGGCTGGTTCAAGGAACACGCGGGCGACAAGCCCTATCAGACCGAGATCAACCGCGTGCTGCGCCAGCACGTGGCCGAGACAGAAAAGAAGCGCGCCTGATGCCTAACGCCCCCGCCGCCTCCGGATCCGCCTATGACATGCCCACTGCAGCCCAGGCCGAGCAGACGGCGACCTTCGCCCTGCTGGTGGATAACGAACCGGGTGTGCTGCACCGCGTGGTCGGGCTGTTCGCCGCGCGCGGCTACAATATCGAAAGCCTGACGGTCGCCGAGACCGATCACAAGGCCCACACCAGCCGCATCACCGTGGTGACCCGAGGCACGCGCCACACCCTGGACCAGATCGAAGCCCAGCTTCACAAGGTGGTCAATGTCCGCCGCGTCCACGACGTGACCCGCGATCCCAATGGGGTCGAGCGCGAGCTGGCCCTGGTCAAGGTGCGCGGCTCGGGTGCCGATAGGGTCGAGGCCCTGCGCATCGCCGACATCTTCCGCGCCAAGCCGGTGGACACCACCCTGGAGAGCTTCGTGTTCGAGATTTCGGGAGCCCCGTCCAAGATCGACAAGTTCCTGGACCTGATGCGCCCGCTGGGCTTGGTCGAGCTTTCCCGTACCGGGGTGCTGTCGATCGAGCGCGGCTTTGAGGGAATGTAGCCCGCCCCTTCCCTCGCCGCCCCTAAGCGCCTATATCAAGGCTGTCCGGTCTCGGCCGGACTATGGGGATAAACGCGCACGTAATAAGCGGACTGGACCCGGGTGCGATTCCCGGCGGCTCCACCAATCTCTCCCGAGTTATCACGGGACTGCATGGGGCCGATCAGCATCGACAGACGTGTAAAGGTGTAATGCTTTCTCTCGGCGTGGCTCACCGTATCGGGCCGCTAAACTAACTGCGAACGATAACTTCGCTGAAGAGTTCGCTATCGCCGCGTAATGCGGTGCTAGTGAATTCGCGCCTTAAGTCCTAGGGGTTCAGATCCTTAGGCGGGGCCCGGAGGGAGCCTGCCAACAGAATCCCTCCACTTTCAAAAGTGGTAGCCGAGGCTCCCTCCTCTCTTTGCAAGGGGAATGCGGGAGCCTGCCAACAGAATCCCTCCACTTTCCAGAAGTGGAGGCGCGACAGAAGCGCGCCGCTTAACCATCCTTGAAATTTGTGGTCCCTCAGAGGGTTCCCGCACCTTTGCCGCGAGGTCGTGACGCGCTAGGCTGAGACTCTTTATCAGTTCCCCAGTTTCTTGACGGACCGCAATGGCCCCTACCAACCCGCCTGAAGACCTTATGCAATACGAGGCCATGGCCCAGGACGCCCTGCGCGGCGTCGTCAAAGCGGCCCTGAAAAAGGCGGCGGCACCCGGCGGCCTGCCCGAACCGCACCATCTGTACATCACCTTCAAGACCCAGGCGGCCGGCGTCTCGGGCCCGCAGGATCTGCTGGGCAAGTATCCCGACGAGATGACCATCATCCTGCAGCACCAGTACTGGGACCTAGCGCCGGGCGAGACCTTCTTTTCGGTGACCCTGAAGTTTGGCGGCCAGCCCAAGCGCCTGTCGGTGCCCTATGCGGCCATGACCCGGTTCTATGATCCGTCGGTGCAGTTCGCCCTGCAGTTCGAGGCCCCGGATGTCGTTCCGCCGGAACCCACCGTTGAGCCCGAGCCGCAGCCCCCCGGTGACGGTGGCGGCGAGGACGCGCCCAAGATCATCTCGCTCGACCAGTTCCGCAAGAAATAGCCGGTGAGCGACCTCGTTGCCGATCAAGCCCAGACCCTGACCGACGAGGCGATCCTCGAGCGCTTCCGCGCGTCCAAGAACGCGCCGTCGGGCTCGCGCACCCTGGGTTTCCATCTGCTGGCCGTGCGCCAGGCTGACCGCGAGGTCGAGGTTGCGTTCGAAGCCCGCGCCGACCTGCTGTGTAACCCGATGGGACAGATCCAGGGCGGCTATGTCTGCGCCATGCTGGACGAGTGCATGTCGGTGGCCGGCATGATCAGTTCGGGCATGACCCATGTTGTGCCGACGCTGGAGATGAAGACCAGCTTCCTGCGTCCCGCCTTCCCTGGCGCGCTGCGCGGGGTGGGTCGCGTGGTCAAATGGGGCAAGACCGTCTGTTTCACCGAGGGCGAACTCTATGACGGCGAGGGCCGGCTGCTGGCCAAGGCGTCCGGCACGGCCATCCCGACACCGTTCGCCCGGTTCAAGAAATAGGGACCAGCGATGCGGAGCGCGGCGGGCATTCTGGTCGGCGTCCTTCTGCTCAGCCTGACGTCGTTCGCCCGGGCCGAGGCCCCGTTCTCCCGCTGGTCGGCCGTGGTCGTGGCCGGCGACTGGCGCGCCCATTCCGGCGGTGCCACCGAGGCCTTCGACAACGCCCGGCGCGATGTGGCTCTCACCCTGGTCGACATGGGCTTTGACCCCGGCGCGGTGCGACAGTTCTCGACGCGCCCCAACCGCTATCCCGCCATCGCACCAGGCCCTTCGGACGCGCGCGCGATCCATGCCAGCCTCAAGCAAAGCGCCCAGACCGCCAAGGCGGGCTGCCTGGTCTATATCAGCTCGCACGGCAGCCCCGACGGTGCCCTGCTGGGCGATGTCATCCTGTCGCCGCAGCTGCTGGCGGCCATGATCGAAGACGCCTGCCCCGAGCGCCCCAGCGTCGTGGTGATATCGGCCTGCTTCTCGGGCGTGTTCATTCCGGCGCTGAAGAAGCCCGACCGCATGATCCTGACCGCCGCCCGCCGCGACCGCGCCTCGTTCGGTTGCGGCGAGAGTGACAAGTATCCGTTCTTTGACGACTGCTTCCTGTCGTCAGCGCGGCAGGCCAGGGACTTCATCGCCCTGGGCTCAGCGGTGAAGTCCTGCGTGGCGCACAAGGAGGTCGAGGTCGGAGCCGAGCCCGCTTCCGAACCCCAGGTCTGGATCGGCCCGGCCCTGCGCCCGCTCCTGCCACTCTATGCGTTCGCAAGGGCCAAACCGGCGGCGCCTTGAGAGCGTCCCCAGTATTAGGCGCCAATAGAGCACGCCGCCCTTTGAACGCGGTGCGAGGCGCCCTAGAAGTCAGCTGAAGTCATTCAGCCTGAGGGGTCGGCCTTGACGTCGCGCTTTTCGTCCAGAGCCGCTCTTATCGCGGTCATGATCGGTTTCCTGGCGTCGGCGAGTTTCGCCCAGGCGCAGGACATTGCACCGCCGCCGCCGCCGCCGCCGTCCGAACCCGCCACAACCGTGGCCGTCGAGGGCCCCAGGCCCTATACCAGCCTGCGACGCCGCGCCCGGCCGCGCCCCGCGCCGCCCCGGCGGGCCGTAACCGCGCCGGTGATCGCACCGTCTGCGCGCACCGCCCTGCCCGTCGCCGGCGTAACGCCCCTGCCGGCCGCCGAACTCGAGGCCTTTGTCGACGGCCTGATCCGCCGCAGCATGATCGAGGACCATATCGCCGGCGTGACCATCGCCGTCGTTCAGAACGGCCAGGTGGTGCTGAAGAAGGGTTATGGCGTCGCCAGCCTCAAGGAACGGCGCGCCGTCGATCCCGACAAGACCCTGTTTCGCATCGCCTCGATCTCAAAGACGTTCACCTGGATCGCCCTGATGAACGAAATCGAGGCCGGCCGCATGCGGCTGGACGGCCCGGTCAATCTCTACCTGCCCGAACCCCTTCAGGTGCGCGGCAAGGACAAGGCCCCCGTTCTGCTGCGCCACCTGATGACCCACACGCCCGGGTTCGAGGATCGCGCCCTGGGGCAGCTGTTCGAGCACGACTGGAAGCGCGTGCGGCCCCTGAACGAGTATCTGCGTCAGGAGCGCCCGCGTCGCGTGCGGGAGCCGGGCATCCTGCCGGCCTATTCCAACTATGGTGTGGCCCTGGCTGGCGCCGCCGTGGCCAATGTCACCGGCAAGCCCTTTGAGCAGCTGGTCGCCGAGGAGATCATTTTCCCGGCGGGCATGACCCACACCACCTTCCGCGACGCCCGCCCGTGGCGCGACGACTTGCCCGCGCCGATGACTGCGGCCCTGGCCGCCGAGCGCTCGGCGGGCTTCCGCTGGACCCAACTGGGCTGGCGAGAGCAGCCGCCGGAATTGACCGGCCAGATCGCCCCCGCCGGCGGCGCCTCGTCAACCGCAGCGGACATGAGCCGCTACATGATGCTGCTGCTGGGCAACGGAACGCTGGACGGCAGGACCATCTATTCGCCGCGCACCGCCCAGGCCTTCCGCACACCCATGTACCAGCCCGCTCCGGAAGCGGCCGGGTGGAACGCAGGGTTTCAAGACATCGCCTTGCCCGGCGGCCGGCGCGGCTATGGTCACAATGGGGCGACCCTGTGGTTCTTCTCCAACATGGTCGTGGTCCCTGACCTTGGCCTGGGCGTGTTCATCGCCGTGAACACGGATACGGGCGCCGACTTGCCGTCGGTTGTGCCGACCGCGATCATCGAGCGGTTCTACGCGCCGCCGCCCGCCGTGCCCCTCCTGCGCCCTCTCAGCCCGGACGCGGCCCGGATCTATGAAGGCGACTATCTGGGCACGCGTCGCGCCTATGGCGGCCTTGAAGGCTTCATCGGCCGCATCAGTCAGCGGGCCGAAGTGAGGGTCACCCCGGACGGACAGCTCGCCGTCCTCAGCGACGGCCGCTCAACGCTGTGGAACGCCACAGAAAAGCCTGGCGTGTTCCGAGCCAGCGACAGCGCCAAAACCCTCGTCTTCGAAACCGTCGGTGGGCGCGGGAGCCGGTTCTACCCGTCTCCCGGCTTCTCGGCCTTCGAGCGGATCACCTTTCCCATGGGCGCGGGTTTGCTGATCTGGATCGTTGCGCTCTCGGCGTTCGCCGCCGTTGCCACCCTGGCGGGCGTGTTCATGCGCGACCGTCGCGAGACGCGCCAGACCCCGACCCAGACCCGCGCCAACCTGCTCCAGACCACCCAGGCCACCCTGTGGCTGATCGCCCTGAGTTGCGTGGGGGTGTTCACGGCCAATACGGGCGACATCGCCTGGGTGTTCTATGGCTGGCCCAGCGGCTGGCTGGTGACCGCCTCGGCCTGCGCGCTGGTTGCCAGTGTCCTGACCGTCGTCACCCTGGTCATGGCCCCCGTGGTCTGGCGCGGCGGACGCCGGGTCGATAGCTGGACCACCCTGCGCAAGCTGGCCTTCACCTACACAGCCCTGCTCTATGCGGTGCTCGGCGTGTTGCTGATGCTTTGGAACGTCCTGCTGCCCGTGAAGGGCTGATACCGGGTCCGAACCGGCGCTGAAATTGCACCGTTCTCCCACAGCACAGCCTTGGGAGGGGAAGACGTGTCAAAGCAGGACGGTTTGGTGTTTGGCGGCGCAGGCCTGGGGGCCTGGCTGGCGGCGACGGCGTTCTACGCCGCCTTCGGGGGCGGCGTTCTGGAGAGCGCCTTCTGGTTCTATGCGATCAACGCCTTCGCGGCGGCGGCCTTCGTGACCTTCGTGTTCCATGCCGCAGCGCGCCTGCGTCACATCAAGCGCGGCAAGCGCATGCTGCCGATGCTGACCTTCGCCGCACCCGGCCTGATGGCCAGCGCCGTGGTGATCGGCCAGTTCGAGGCGCTGATGCCTGCCGCTGACCCGGTCAGCCTGGGCCGCTACGGCGCCTTTCTGATGGTGCTGTTCACGGCCCTGGCCGCTTCAGCCTTCGAGCGTGCGCCGCAAAAGGTCTGACGCGCGCTTGCGCACCAGGATGATGATCCGTTCGCGATCCCCCGGCCGGCGCTCGACCAGCAGCCGGCCGACCTGGGCGTCGTCGTGGAAAGCGTAGCCCTTGATCGAGTCCAGCAGGGCCTTGGCCAGATTGTCCAGGTCCATCCACGGCGGCTCGCCGACATATTCCATGAAGATGTCGACCTCGAACTCGCCCCATGCCGGCCGCGCGCCGCGCCAGACCTTGCGGAAGAACTCGTAGATCAGCGGCTTGTAGTACTTGCCCTGGGTGGTGAGGCCGTCGACCTCAAGGGTCAGTTCGCCGTCCGCCTCGCGGGCGCGCACCTTGCCGTGTTGGGTCCAACCTTCATTCATCCGCGCCTCATAAGGCCTTCCGGCTTTGCAGTCTCCCTCGCCATTGGCTAAACCCGCGCCAACAGAACGCGAGGGATCTGCTCCATGACCGCCACCCGCATCGAGACCGACACCTTCGGCCCCATCGAAGTCGCCGCTGACCGCTACTGGGGCGCGCAGGCCCAGCGCAGCCTGGGCAACTTCAAGATCGGCTGGGAAAAGCAGCCCCTGCCGCTGGTGCGGGCCCTGGGCATCGTCAAGCGGGCCGCCGCCGAGGCCAATCTGGCCCTGGGCAAGCTGGATCCGAAGATCGCCGAAACCATCGTCGCCGCCGCCAACGAGGTGATCGAAGGCAAGCTCAACGATCACTTCCCGCTGGTGGTCTGGCAGACGGGCTCGGGCACCCAGTCGAACATGAACGCCAATGAGGTGATCTCCAACCGCGCCATCGAGATGCTGGGCGGCGAGATGGGCAGCAAGAAGCCCGTCCACCCCAATGACCACGTCAATATGAGCCAATCGTCGAACGACACCTTCCCGACGGCCATGCACATCGCCTGCGCCGAACAGGTGGTCCACGACCTACTGCCCGCCCTCAAGCACCTCCACACGGCCCTGGCCGCCAAGGCCGCCGCGTGGAAGGACATCATCAAGATTGGCCGCACCCACACCCAGGACGCCACGCCCCTGACCCTGGGCCAGGAGTTTGGCGGCTATGCCCAGCAGATCGAGAACGGCATCGCCCGCATCGAGATGACCCTGCCGATGCTGATGCAGCTGGCCCAGGGCGGCACCGCCGTCGGCACTGGCCTCAACGCCCCCGTCGGCTTTGCCGAACTGGTGGCCGAGAAGATCGCCGGCGTCACGGGCCTGGCCTTCACCACCGCCCCCAACAAGTTCGAGGCCCTGGCCGCCCACGACGCCATGGTCTTCACCCACGGCGCCATCAACACCGTGGCCGCCAGCCTGTTCAAGATCGCCAACGACATCCGCTTCCTGGGCTCTGGCCCCCGCGCGGGTCTGGGCGAACTGGCGCTGCCGGAGAACGAGCCGGGCTCGTCGATCATGCCGGGCAAGGTCAACCCGACCCAGTCCGAAGCCCTGACCCAGGTCTGCGCCCAGGTGTTCGGCAACCACTCGACGCTGACTTTTGCCGGCAGCCAGGGCCATTTCGAGCTGAACGTCTTCAACCTGGTAATGGCCTACAACTTCCTGCAGTCGGTACGCCTCGTCGCCGACGCCGCGATCAGCTTCACCGACAACTGCGTGGTCGGCATCGAGCCGCGCGTCGACAACATCAGGAAGGGCGTCGAGAACAGCCTGATGCTGGTCACGGCCCTGAACGGCAAGCTGGGCTACGACGCCTGCGCCAAGATCGCCAAGACCGCCCACAAGAACGGCACCACCCTGCGCGAAGAGGCCGTCGGCGGGGGCTACCTGACAAATGAAGAGTTTGATCAGTATGTTCGCCCGGAGAACATGATCTCGCCTGGATGATTCGATGCAGTATTTTTTCGTCACGGGCAGCCCGAAGTCAGGCACCACCTGGCTTCAGAAGACCCTGGACGGGCACCCCGAGGTGGTTTGCTCTGGCGAAGGCGCTTTCATGGAGCGTATCGCCAAGCCCATCGTCGAGATGCGCGAAGAGTACAACAAGCATCAGGCGCTGGTTGCTGATCGGGTCTATGAGCACCGCAGCTAGTATGCGCCCCTGAGCATGGCGAGCATCGGTCCCGCCGTGCGCGAGATCATCGTGTCACTGATGAGCCAGCGCGCTTACGAGGGCGTGCTGGCCATCGGCGACAAGACCCCGCGCCACAACTTCTTCCTGTTCGGGCTGGACAGCCTTTTCCCGACAGCGAAGTTCATCAATATCGTCCGCCATCCCTATGATGTGGCGGTAAGCAAGCTGTTCCACGCTTCCCGCGCCGGCCAGGAAGATGCGCTGCAAGCCGAGTCCGCCGCGCGTGCGTCCCTGGTTGAGCAGGCCGCGAAGGACTGGGCGGTGGCGCAGCAGCGCGTCGCGGAATTCCGGCAGAAACACCCCCGTCGCATCATCGAGGTGAAGTACGAGGACCTGCTCGAGCAGCCTATGGAAGAGGCTACAAGGCTGTTCTCCCACCTTGGCGTTAGCACCGATCACGAGGCGGTCTCGATCGCTGTCGAGTCGGCCTCATTCGAGAAGCTGAGCGGCGGCCGTAGCCGTGGAGTTGAAGACACCAGTTCCTTCTTTCGCAAAGGGATTGCCGGTGACTGGAAGAGCCAGCTTGAGCCAGCCCTGACCCAGTTGGTCGACAGGCACTGCCTGCCGCTCATGCAACGCTATGGCTATGAGACGGCCCAGGCTGCCGCACAGAAGTAGGGCCTGCTGCTCTCTGCCTCCCGGACCGGGGCGCGAGGCGGATAGCCGGGGTTGAAATACTGGCTGGTTGTGCAATCTTGAATGGAACATATCAGGAACGCACGCATGGCCGCCCTCGATCGCCCCTATTGGATCGAAGCCCTGATCCAGCCCCGCGATGGCTGGGACGCCGGCGTCTATCCCTTCAACCTGCCGGTGCTGCGCGGGCTGGACAGCATCGCGTTTCACCCGCGCGTCACCTTTCTGGTCGGCGAGAACGGCTCCGGTAAGTCGACCCTGATCGAGGCCCTGGCGGTGGCCTGGGGCTTCAACGCCGAGGGCGGGTCCAAAGACCATCAGTACTCAACCCGGAAGTCGCATTCGCCCCTGCATCACTTCGTGCGTCCCGTGCGGGCGCCGTTGAAGGCTAGGGACGGCTACTTCCTGCGCGCCGAAAGCTTCTTCACCACGGCGAGTTATCTGGAGGAGTCGGGAACTAGCCGACGCGGTCAAGCTGGACTGCATGAGCGCTCGCATGGCGAAGCGTTTTTCGACCTTTTCGACCATCGCTTCGAGGGCGACGGCCTCTATATCCTCGACGAGCCCGAAGCCGCCCTGTCGCCCAGCCGGCAGCTGTCGTTTCTGGCCAAGCTGCATCAACTGGTGCTGGCGCGTTCGCAGCTGATCATCGCCACCCATTCGCCGATCATTCTGGGCTATCCCGACGCCTGGATCTACGAGACCTCCGAACGCGGCCTTGAGCGCGTGGCGTACGAAGACCTCGACCACGTCACGGTGACCGGCAGCTTCCTCAATCGCCGCCAGACCTTCCTGGACGTGCTGCTGTCGGAGGATGAAGAGGAATGATAGTCTTCCGTCCCATGGACGCCCCAGAACGCGATGTCGGCATCGATCCGGAACTGCTGGCCCAGGCCCAGCGGTTGGGGATTTCCGTGACGGGCCTCAGCGAAACCCAGCTTCGCCTGCATCTGCAGAGGGTCGATCCCATCGGCGCCGAGGAACGGGCCCGGCGGTGGGCGGCGGAGAACGCCGAGGCGATCGCGGAACACAATCAACGCATCGCCCGACGCGGCCTGATCTCAGACCACTTCAGACGGTGGTAGTTTGCGGCAGTTCGACGCCTACCTGAACCCCTCGCCAGAGAGCCGCGAGGTCGCGCCATTCCTCGTGGTGCTGTCTTCGCATCACCTGCGTGACCTTGAAGAGGTCGTGGTCGCACCCGCAGTAAATGACGCCGAACGCCAGGTGAGTGGCCTCGAGATCTGCGTCGAAATCCAGAACCGGCCGCTCGTGCTGATTGTCAGCGAACTCTTCAGCATGACCGCGAGCCCCCTTCGAACCCGTACGGCCAGCCTCGCCGCCTACGAAGACGCCATCCGCCGCGCCCTCGACCGCCTGTTCACCGGCTTCTGACGCCTAGCGACGAACCACCACCACCTCGCGGCCGATGGGGGCCAGGGCGATCAGGGCCAGCTGGAAATCCTTGATGGCGAAGGGGATGCCGATGATCGTGATGGCCTCGGCGAAGGCGATCATCAGATGGCTCAGGGCGATGTACCAGCCCGCGAAGATGAACCAGATGACATTCAGCACGAAGCCCAGCGGCCCAGTGCCCAGGTCGCCCTTGCCGTTGACGATCTCGCGACTGACGATCTCCTTGCCGAACGGCCAGAAGGCGAAGCTGGCGATGCGCCAGGCCGCGCCGGTATAGGGCAGGCCGACAATGGTGATGGCCAGCAGGGCGCCGCCCAGCAGCCAGAGCAGGCCGGAAATCCAGCCGCCGAACACAAACCACAGGATGTTGAGGATCAGTCGGATCACGAAGGCGGCTCCCAGCCGATAACCATGACCCTAGAGGTGGAGCCTATCGCCGGACTTGTCGAGAACCACGAGGCCAGTTTACGGCGAATTCACATCCAGAGCTTGTGTCCGACGCCCTATTTGATCAGCTGCCACCCGCGGACCCAGCGGCCCTTGGTGATCTGGCCCAGGGCCAGCAGATAGATGCCCGCATAGATCACCGTGCCGAGGCCCAGCAGCGCCCAGATCCAGGGACCGGGCATATGCAGGGTCGGGGCGGTCGTCACCCAGTCGTGGCGCGGCGAGGTCAGTTCCAGCCACAGCCCGCCAACCCATGCGGCCGAGAACAGGGCCACGATCGGATAGCGCAGGATCGGACTGCGCTGAACCAGCAGCCAGGTCTGCACCAGGGCCACGGCCAGGCCAGCCGCCAGGCCTGCCAGCCAGGGCCACCAGGGCCCGGGAACCAGATGCGCGGCCCGCAGGGCGGCCCAGCCGGGTGCCCACAGCACCGGTCCCAGCATCAGCACGATCAGAACAAAGCCGACCAGCACGCCCACCCCGCCGCCGATCACCTTGCCGGCCGCCTCGCCGGCCTCCTGGGCCCGCACATTGGGGTCGCCGCTCGGATTGGCGGCCGAGGTGGCGATGATGCTGTCCAGGTGCGGCAGTCGCTCGCCCGGGGCGGCGCGCGGCAGGCCGAGATGAAGGGGCTTCGGCCGCCGGGCCATCAGGCTCTCCGGCTGACCGCGAAGTCGGCGAGGCTTTCCAGCGCCGTGCGCCAGTCATTGGCCGGGAACATCGCCAGGGCCGACTTGGCCTTGTCGGCATAGTCGGCGGCCAGATCCAGGGTGGCGTCCAGGGCGCCCGAACCGATGATCAACTCGCGGGCGCGGCGGAAGTCGGCTTCGGTCTGTTCGCGACGGCCGATGGCCCGCTCCCAGAACTCGGCTTCGCGCGGACCCGAGCGGGCGATGGCCAGCAGCAGCGGCAAGGTGGCCTTGCCTTCGCGGAAGTCGTCGCCGGCGTTCTTGCCCAGGGTTTCGGTGGTGCCGCCATAGTCGAGGGCGTCGTCGGCCAACTGGAACGCCAGGCCCAGGTTCAGGCCGTAGGCGCGCAGGGCGTCGGACCGGGTCTTGTCGACCCCGGCCGACACAGCGCCGGCCTCGGAAGCGGCGGCGAACAGCTCGGCGGTCTTGGCGGCGATGATGTCGAGATAGAGGGTCTGCGAGAGATTGAGGTCGTGGCTGCGCATCAATTGCAGCACTTCGCCCTCGGCGATCACCCGGCTGGCGCGGGCCAGGATCTCCAGCGCCTTCATCGAGTTCGTCTCGACCATCAGTTCAAAGGCGCGAGCAAACAGAAAGTCGCCCACCAGCACGCTTTGGGCTGCGCCCCAGATCAGGTGGGCCGCTACCTTGCCGCGCCGCAGGTGGCTGCCGTCCACCACGTCGTCATGCAGCAGGGTGGCGGTATGGATGAACTCGACCGAAGCGGCCAGCTTCAGGCAGGCGTCATTGTCCGAGCCGGCCAGACGCGCAGCCGCCACAGTCAGCAGCGGACGCAGGCGCTTGCCGCCGGCGGCGATCAAATGCTCGGCCAGCGCCGGGATCAAGGGCACGTCGCTCTGCATGCGTTCGGTGATCAGGCGGTCGACCCCGCCCATGTCGGCGGCCGCCAGACGCACCAGTCGATCCACCGATCCCGGCTCTCGGGCGAGGGTCGCTGCAACTGCGTCCAAGACTATACTCTCCTTGACCGACACACCTTTGACCCTTGTCGAGGGGCGATCGGGCTCACATCCGTCCCCAGCAGGATCAGCCGTTGCTAGGAACAATGGTGGCGGGATAGGTCAGGGTCAAGGCAAGCACAAGGCTTGATGCGTTGGACGACACACAGCTGACCGAAGATAGCGTGCTGAACGGCCGTGTTCGCCTCCGCCAGAAGGTCGGCGGATACCGGGCGGGCATGGATGCGGCGCTGCTGGCGGCCGCCTGCGACGCCCTTTCCAGCGACCGCGTGCTTGAGGCCGGCGTCGGCGTCGGCGGGGCGCTGCTGGCGGCCGCGACTCGCCGGCCGGGCGCCCGATTCCATGGCGTGGAGCGCGATCCGGACGCCGCCGCGCTGGCGCGGAGCAATGTGGCGCTGAACGATCTGGCCGATCGGGTCGAGATCAGCAGCGGCGACATCGAGGCCGGCTTTCGCGCCCTGGGCCTGCCGGTGTTCGACGCCGTGATGAGCAACCCGCCGTTTTTCGACGATCCTGGTGCGCTGCGAGCCCCCTCCCCGGCCAAGACGGGTGCCTGGATGGCCGACGGCGGGCTGTCGGCCTGGACGGGCTTCCTGCTCAAGGCCGTGCGCGAGGGCGGCAGCATCACCATCATCCACCGGGCCGACCGTCTGGCCGACATCCTGGCCCTGCTGGCGCCCAAGGCGGGCTCGTTCAGGATCCGTCCGATCCAGCCCTTCGCCGACGCCCCGGCCAAGCGGGTGATCGTAAGGGCGCTGAAGACCGGCAAGGCGCCGCTGGTACTTTTGCCGGCGCTGGTGCTGCACGAGCGGGATGGTGGACAGCATTCGGCGGCAGCGGAGGCGATTCTGCGTGGGGAAGCGGATCTGGGGTGGTGACTTGCCCCCTCCGCGCCTGCGGCGCTCCTCCCCCGTAGCGGAAAGATGAGATCGGCGCGGCTTCGTCTTTCCCCTACGGGGGAGGACGACCGCGAAGCGGTCAGGAGGGGGCGAGTGCCCGGTCCGGTCCGGATAGAGTCCTGACACTATTGTCCAGATACATCCCTGACAGTTAGCCGGGCCGGCAGGAGGACACCTGCCGATGCCATGGAAGACCGGATCAGTGGAAGACGCCAAGCTTGGGTTTGTGGCCGATCGG
>JANOSS010000068.1:0-71083 GCA_031415995.1 Caulobacter sp.
CCACCGCCGGACCTTGATGACAACGGGCCTCGCGGCCCAATCCCGGAACGGTCGCGACGATGGATGCGGGATCCTGGCCGGCCAGCCAGGATCCCGCGTACCGACGCACCATCATAGCAGCTGTAGATAGACAATCCCGGCCAAGGGCGAAGCACGCCGAGCCGGGACTGCCGGAAGCTCTGTGTTTGTGGCGGTCCCGGGTCTTGGCTGCGCTACGCTCGGGATGACAGGTTCGGCGTGACGCGCGTCGAACGCTCAATTCCCCATCACCCGCCGCAATGCGCCGGTCGCGCTTGCCTCTGGCGAAGGCCGCGTCGCCGTATAGAACTGGAGTCGCGCACCGATTTTCGAGGCCTCCATGCGATTCCACGACCGTCGAAACATTCTCCTGGGCGCCGGCGCGCTGACTTTGGCCGGCTGTGGCGACAAGGCCCGGAACGCGGCCGCCCAGACCACGGCCCAGCGGGTCGCGGCCAGCAAGACCCTGCGCGTCGGGCTGGAAGGCACCTATCCGCCGTTCAACTTCCAGGACAAGGACGGCCAGTTGGCCGGGTTCGACGTCGATTTCGCCAAGGCTCTGGCCGCCCAGATGGGCCTCGAGCCGGTGTTCAGCCCCTCGCCCTTCGCCGGCCTGCTGGGCGCGCTGGAGTCCCGGCGCATCGACGTGGTGATCAACCAGATCACGATCACGCCCGAACGCGCGGCCAAGTACGATTTCTCCAAGCCCTACACGGTGTCGGGCATCCAGATCATCGTGCTGAGGGGCAAGGCCGGCCCCTACTCGCCCGCAGAACTGGCCGGCAAGAAGGTCGGCGTGGGTCTGGGCACCAGTTACGAGAGCTGGGCGCGGGCCAATGTCCCGACCGCCGACATCCGTACCTATGACGACGATCCGACCAAGTATCAGGACCTCAAGGCCGGCCGCATCGATGCGGTGCTGAACGACCGGCTGGTGGCCGCCGACTTCGTCAAGAACTCGCCGGAGTTCATCGCCGCAGGCCCGGCCTTCGCACCACAGAACCAGGGCGTGGCCATGCTCAAGGATCCGGCCATGAAGGTTCTGGTCGATCAGGCCATCGCGGCCATGCGCGCCGACGGCCGGATGGCCGCGATCTCGCGGACCTGGTTCGGCGCGGACGTGACCCAGTAGGCATGGACGCCACCCTCGATCTTCTGACCCAGTCGGCGCCGCTGCTGCTGAAGGGCGCGGGCTACACTGTGGCGCTCAGCCTGATCGGCATGAGCCTGGGACTTGTTCTGGGCTTTGGGCTGGCCCTGATGCGGCTGTCGCGCTCGGCCCTGCTGCGCTGGCCGGCCGGCGTCTATGTGTCGGCCATTCGCGGCACGCCGCTGCTGGTGCAACTGTTTCTGATCTATTACGGCCTGCCGCAGTTCGGGATCGAGCTGCCGCCGCTGATGGCGGCCGGCATCGGTTTCTCGCTGAACATCGCGGCCTATGCCTGCGAGATCCTCCGCAGCGCCATCGCCAATGTTGATCGCGGCCAATGGGAGGCCGCCACTGTGCTGGGCATGAGCCGGAGCCAGGCCCTGCGCCGGGTGATCCTGCCCCAGGCCGCCCGCACCGCCGTCGCCCCGCTGTCCAACAGCTTCATCAGCCTGGTCAAGGACACCTCGCTGGCCGCCACGATCCAGGTGCCGGAGCTGTTCCGCCAGACCCAGCTGATCACAGCCCGGACCTTCGAGATCTTCACGATGTATCTGGCCGCCGCCGCGATCTACTGGATCGTCTCGACCCTGCTGGCGGCCGGACAGGGCGTGCTGGAACGCCGCGCCGCGGAGGGCCGCCGATGAGCGCCTTGATCGCCCGGGGCCTGGTCAAGCGCTTCGACGGGACCACCGTGCTGAACGGCGTCGACATCGAGGTCGCCCAGGGCGAGATTGTGGCCATCATAGGCCCCAGCGGCTCGGGCAAATCGACCCTGCTGCGCTGCATGGCCGGTCTGGAGTTGCTGGACGGCGGCTCGCTAAAGATCGCCGGCGTCGAGGCCGCGCCCCGCGCGCCGCTGGCCCGCGCCCTTAAGGGCCGGGTGGGCTTCGTCTTCCAGAGCTTCAACCTCTTCCCGCATCGCACCGCCCTGCAGAACGTCGCCGAGGGCCCGATCGTGGTGCATGGCGAGGCCCGGCCCGCCGCCGAGGCCCACGCACGGGCCCTGCTGGAGAAGGTCGGCCTGGGCGCACGCCTCGACGCCTATCCGGCTGAACTGTCCGGCGGCCAGCAGCAACGCTGCGCCATCGCCCGGGCTCTGGCCATGGATCCGGAGGTCATTCTGTTCGACGAGCCGACCTCGGCCCTCGACCCGGAACTGGTCGGGGAGGTGCTTTCGGTGATCCGTGAACTGGCCGTGGAACGACGCACCATGCTGATCGTCACGCACCAGATGGACTTCGCCCGCGACGTCGCCGACCGCACGATCTTCATGGATAGCGGCGTTATCGTCGAACAGGCCCCCTCGCGCGAGCTGTTCGGAGCGCCTAAGGAAGAGCGCACGCGACGATTCCTCGGCAAAGTGACGACGCCCTGAGCCTTATTTTGGCCAACGGCGCCCCCCACCACATCGCCACCAACGCCGCGTGCTGTTGAGGCGAGGTCCTGTGAAACTCTATATCGAACTGAAAGGCGCTTCAGGCGCCGTCTACCGTTACAAGCTGGCCGAGGACGCTGATCCCCGGACGACCATCGCTGGCAATTTCGTCTATATCGACGCCAAGGGAGCCGTGCTGTTCGCCGGCGAGACCAACAACCTGATCGGTGCCACCGCGCGCTGGCCGGAGGCCCAGACCCGCCATGGCGCATCCGCCCTGTATACGCGCCTGAACGTCTCGGGCGCGTCGCGCGCCGAGGAGCATACCGATCTCGTCACCGCGCTTGATCCCGTGATGAACCGCGACGCGTAAACGTCCCCAACTGGCGTCGGCTTCGCTATTGTCGCGCCGATGCGACCCGAGATTCTCTTTCCGCTGTTTACGCCGGTCTCCACGCTGAAAGGCGTGGGGCCGCGCGTGGCGCCCCTGGTCGAGAAGATCGCCGGCTCGATCGTCCGCGACGTGCTGTTCACCGTCCCCACCAGCGTCATCCGCCGCACTGCCACCACGGTCGACCAGGCCATTGACGGCCAGGTCCAGACCTTCATCGTCGGCATAGACGCCCACCAGCCGCCCGGCCGCCTGGGCCAGCCCTGGAAGATCCGCGCCTGGGACGAGACAGGCTTCCTGACCCTGACCTGGTTCAAGGGCCACGGCCCGCACCTGGAGCGCCAGCACCCGGCCGGGGCGCGCCGCGCGGTCAGCGGCAAGGTCGAGCGGTTCGGCTCCGAGATCCAGGTCGCCCATCCCGAATATCTGCTGCCCGAAGAACGCGCCGGCGAGATTCCCGACTTCGAGCCGGTGTATCCCGCCACGGCCGGCCTGCCCTCGCGCACCTTTCGCCGGTTCGCCTTGGAAGCCCTGGGCCGCGCCTCCGACCTGCCCGAATGGCTGGACCCCGCCTGGCAACACCGCGAAGGCCTGCCGTCCTGGCGCGCGGCCTTCGCCGCAGCCCACAACCCCGCCGGCGAAGCCGATGTCCACCTGCTGTCGCCGCACCGCCGGCGGCTGGCCTATGACGAACTGCTGGCCCATCAACTGGCCCTGGCCCAGCGCAAGGCCTCGCGCCGCGCCCAGCCGGCCCCGCGCATCGGCCCCAGCCCCCTGGCGGCCGACGCCGAGAAGGCCCTGCCCTTCCGGCTGACCGGCGCCCAGATCCGCGCTCTCTCTGAAGTCAGGGGTGATCTCGCGTCCGGCGAGCGCATGAGCCGGCTGCTGCAGGGCGATGTCGGCTCGGGCAAGACCGTGGTGGGCATGCTGGCCATCGCGGACGCGGCCGGCGCGGGGCTGCAGTCGGCGTTCATGGCCCCCACCGAGATCCTGGCTCGCCAGCATTACGAGACCATAGCCCCGGCCATGACCGCGCTGGGCCTGTCGGTGATCCTGCTGACCGGGCGCGACAAGGGGACAGGCCGCGCCAGCAAGCTGGCGGGTCTGGCCAGCGGCGCCTACGCGGTGGCCATCGGCACCCACGCCCTGTTCCAGAGCGACGTGGTGTTCAAGAACCTTGGTCTGTCGATCATCGACGAGCAGCACCGCTTCGGCGTCAACGAACGTCGCCGGCTGCAGGACAAGGGGGATGGAGTCCATCTTCTCGCCATGTCGGCCACGCCGATCCCGCGCACCCTGGAGTTGACCGTCTTTGGCGACCTTGACGTCTCGCGCATCGACGAGAAGCCGCCGGGCCGGACGCCGGTGGCGACCCGCGCGGTACCCATGCCGCGTCTGCCCGAAATCATCGCCCGCCTGAAAAGTGCGGCTCAGGGCGGGGCCCAGGCCTTCTGGATCTGCCCGCTGGTCTCGGAATCGGAAAAGATCGACCTGCAGGCCGCCGAAGCCCGCGCCGCCGACCTGCGCCAGATCATCGGCTCGTCTGTTGGCCTCGTGCACGGCCAGATGCCCGCCGCCGAGAAGGACGCGGTCATGGCCGACTTCGTCGACGGCAAGGTCTCGGTTCTGGTCGCCACCACGGTGGTCGAGGTGGGGGTCAATGTGCCCAACGCCAGCATCATGGTCATCGAACAGGCCGAACGCTTCGGCCTGGCCCAGCTTCACCAGCTGCGCGGTCGGGTCGGCCGCGGCGCGCGGGAAAGCTCCTGCGTGCTGCTGTATGACCTGCCGCTGTCCGATACCGCCCAGCAGCGGCTGGACATCCTGCGCAAGTCCGACGACGGCTTTGAGATCGCCGAGAAGGACCTTGAGCTGCGCGGAGGCGGTGATCCGCTTGGCCTCAAGCAGAGCGGCTTTCCCGCCTACCGCCTGGCCGACCCCGTGGCCCACCGCGACCTGATCGCCGTCGCCGCCGACGACGCCCGCCTGATCCTGGCTCGCGACCCGGATCTGACCTCGCCACGCGGTCAGGCCGTGCGCACGCTTCAGGAACTTTTCGACTGGAAACCGACCTCGCCACAGCACGACGCAGGGTAGAGCTTGGCGGAGCGCGAGCCTTGTGTGTCGAATGATCCCCCAAAGACGGGTCAAGCTGCTATACTGATGAAAGCGTTGATCCGTCGACGCTCATTGCACCAGCAGAATGGCCTTCTTGGCGCCCCGGCTTTGCGCGCAGTCGCAAACTGACCGGCGCCGTCGCTTACCCTGCGCGCACCCGGAAGGTACCATGGCTCAACGCGCCGAAATCAGCTTTGCCGCCCAGAACGATCGTCACAGCACCTATGAGCGGATCACTCACATCGGCGGCGGCGTCGCCAAGCCCTGGAAGCTGACGATCAAGGAAGCGATCAAGCTGGTCGACAGTGGCAAGTGGCGCTTCTTCGTCATGCGCGACGATGTCGAGGTCAAGGTCGAGGCCCAGACCAGCCGCACCGGGTGCCGCTATCTGAAGACGGCCAACGACCGCAACGAGCCGCACGACCTGCTGACGCTTCCCGACTTCCCGGCGACCGAAACGGTCTAGCTGGACGATAGTCCTACGCAGGGAGATGCGTGTCGCGAAGCCTCTGAAATTAATCGACTTGTCGTCTGACAACCGCGCCGCTTAAGCTCCGCTTGAGTTTGGGGGGAGCCAGATGGGGTATAGTGACCCGCGCTGCGGCGCAGGCCTCGTGATGGCCGCTCTGATGGTTGTGGGTCTGGCGGCGGCGCCGGGCCTGGCTTCGGCCCAATCTTCCGGACAACGCGACATCCGGGTGCCTTTCGGGCCACCGGTCGGGGGCGACGGCTATACCGGCGGTTCGGTCGGCGTCTCCTACGCCTTCCTCGCCTGCTTTGGCGAAATTCATATCAACTACAGTCTTGCGGCGGGCTCGGCCCAGACCAGCGGCGTCTATCTGATGGGCGGCAAGACCTATGTCGCCGACGGGACGCCACCCAAGGTCGACACGATTCGCTTTGCAGGCACGGTCTCTCGGGGCGGCTCGGAGTTTGTCGGCAATTTCGCAGACGGCGCCACCGGCACTTACGGCGCCAAGGGCTGTATGTCGGGCATCACCCAGAAGGTCGGCATGCTGACGCCGTGGCTGGGTCCGCGCCCGACCGCCGAGCAGATCACCAATTTCCTCAACACCCTGAGCGTCAAGGTCGAACCCGCCGGGCCAGTCCGCGACACCTCCCTGGAAAGCCGTCTGAAGGCCCAGGACCGCGCGCGACAAGCCGCCGTCGAAAACCAGCAGCGCCAGGAGAAGGCGGCGGCCGAGGCCCGGCGCGTCGCCGAGGAGCGTCGCAAGGCCGATGCCGCCAGGCCTGTTTCGCCAACGCCGACCGGCTCTGGCGGCGGATACGCGCCGCAGCAGCAGGCGTCGCCATCGCCAAAGCCCGCGCCGCGTCCTCTTACCGACGCCGAGCGGGGCGACAGGGCTATCGCCTCCGATCGCATCTTGGCGCAACAGCGCCTGGCCGAACAGCAACGGGTCTATCACCAGCGACAACTGGCGGCTGCGGAGGCCGAGCGTCAGCGCCAGATCCAGATGAACGCCGCAATGGTCCAGGCGGCGCCCATCATCTACGGCGCGCTCGAGAGCGTGACCGACAGCATCGACCAGGCCTTCGCCCAGGCGAAGGCCAATCGCTGGGCAGCCGCCCAGTCAAACCTCATCGGCAAGTGTACGGATGTCACGCCGGATCAGTGGCCCATCGCGAAGGATGGCGATCTTGTGCTGGGCGTGCCAACACAATCGGCCCTGAGCGTCGCAGATTGCGGTGCCAACCCATCCGACCGCTACAAGACGTTCCGCCTCTTGATCGACGAGCCGATGCGCGTGCGGATCAAAGCCGACGGCTCGATGTGGATGAACGCCTCCATCGTCTTGATCGGGACCAAGCCGCAGAAAGAAGTCCTCGCCCGGCACGACGCGCCGGACCGTGGAGTTATCACCTTTAGCAGCGTGATTATCGCCAACCTGACGGCGGGCGAGTATCACGTGATGATCCGCAATGCAGCGGGCGCCGCCTTTAGGCCATTCACCGTGGTGGTTGATAAAGTCGACGCCAAGAACAAAGTCATCCCCACCGCGCCGCCCCCGGCGCCGTCCAACAGCGTCGAGGCCTTCCCCTCGCCACCTCAGGGATCGCCCTCCACTCCAGCGCCTAGCCGCGTCATGAGCGGCATCGCCGGCATGTTCGCGAACGTGAGCGGCCCGCCCCAAAGCCAGGCGGCCGCACCGACGGCGCCTCGGCAAAGCGCCGCCCAGATCGCTGCGCAGCCGCTTCAGACGGCCATCGCAACCGACCAGCACAAGGCCGACCTCGTTACCCGGAAATCCCAGTTCGCGATTGGCTGGACCCCGTCGCGGGTCGTCGAGATCAACGCCAGGGGCAACTTCCCCGCCGGCTCGTTCAACACCAAGTGCAACAAGCTGGTCTCGGCCGCGCCTGAACCGACCCTACTGACCTACAAGGCTGACGAAAGTGGTCAGGGGCCCGGCGGGATCGTGCGCTATGCCGGCGAAGGCAGTCGCTGCCGGCCGCAGACCGCCGGCGTCATCCAGTATGCCGACGGCACGCAATGGATCGGCGGCGTCACCTCGCTGGACGCGACCCCGTTCCTGCCTCAGCCGGACGGCCTGGGCGAATTCAAGTTCGCCGAGGGCGTCTCCAAGATGCTGCGGGCGCGCAAGACCGTCGACGGCTGGGAGGTCGCCGAAGAGTTCGTCGACCCGCCGCCCCCTCCGCCGCCAGAGGTGGCCAGGCCTGCCGCACGCAAGGCCGCGCCGAAGAAGAAAAAGACCGGACCGACCGGCGCAGCAGCCAGGCCGTTCTAATGCGCCGCTGCGCCCTTGCGGTGATGCCAAAGGTGCATCAGACCGGCCAGCACGCCGCCGACCACCAGGCCCACCATGGCTGAGCCCAGGGCAAAAGCCAGCCAGCCGGTCACGGCGCCCACGCCGGGAGCGCCGTGCGCCCAGTGCGAGAAGCCTTCCACCCAGACCGGGATCGGGGTCAGGTGGAAGCGCTCCAGGCCATGGACGATGATGCCGCCCCCGACCCACAGCATGGCGGCGGTTCCGATGAAGGTCAGGGCCTCCATGGTGATGGGCATGGCCTTGACCAGACCGCGCCCGAACCCGCGCACTGCGGCGTTCTTGCGGCGGGCCAGATGCAGGCCGATATCGTCCATCTTCACGATCAGCCCGACCACGCCATAGACCGCGATGGTCAGCAGCACGCCGACCAGGGCCAGGGCTCCGGCCTGAATCAGCAGCGGTTTGTCGGCCACGTCGGCCAGGGCGATGGCCATGATCTCGCCCGACAGGATCAGGTCGGTGCGGATGGCGCCGTTGACCTTCTGGGCTTCAAGCTCCGGGCCACTCAGGGCCAGCTCCTCGGGCTCATCGGCGCTGTGTTGTCCGCTCAGCGCCTCCAGGATCTTCTCGGTCGCCTCAAAGGCCAGGTACGATCCGCCGACCATCAGGATCGGCGTAACCGCCCACGGCGCCAAGGCGCTGAGCAGCAGAGCTCCCGGCAGCAAGAACAGCAGCTTGTTCCTGAACGAGCCCACCGCGATCTTCCAGACGATCGGCAGTTCGCGGTCGGGCGTGAAGCCCACGGCATAGCCGGGCGTCACGGCCGCGTCGTCGACCACAACCCCGACCGCCTTGGCCCCGGCCTTGCCGGCCGCGCCCGTGACATCATCCAAAGAGGCGGCGGCGAGCTTGGTGATGCCGGCGACGTCATCCAGCAGGGCGGCAAGGCCAGAAGGCATGGGGGGCGCCGGATTCTGATAGCGGAAAGAAGTGGAACGCCACGGTGTGGTGATCGGCTCCGAAAGTCGATGATAGGATCGCTTGCCTGACGTGGGGTGAGGTCTGAAAGCGTGACGAGATGAATATCCCCGCCGCCCTCGCCCGCCTTGCGCCGCAGCTGTCGCCGACCGCGACCACGGCGGTGAACGCCCGGCGGCTATCGGGCGGCGCCAGTCTGGAGACCTGGGCCTTCGATCTGGATGACGGAGCGCCATTGATCCTGCGTCGACGCCCCGACAATGCGCCAACGCGCGAGACCGCCGCCTCCCTGGCCCACGAGGCCGCCCTGATCGTGGCCGCCGGCCGGGCCGGCGCGCCAGTTCCGATCGTCGAGCGTGTCTGCGATCCCGAGGACGGCCTGGGCGAGGCCTTCGTCATGCGCCGGCTCGAGGGCGAGACCCTGGGCAAGCGCATTGTGCGCGACGCCGCCTTCGACGCGGTGCGACCGGACCTGGCGCGCCGCTGCGGCGAGGTGCTGGCCCAGATCCATGGCACCGGGCTGGATGGCCTGCCGCCGCTGACGACATCGGACGCCCGGGGCGAACTGGCGCGCTATGAAGAGGTCTATCGCCAGCATGGGGCGGAGCGTCCAACCTTCGAGGCCGCCTTCCGCTGGCTGGAGGCCACAGCGCCCGAGCCCGTCAACCCGGTGCTGGTCCATGGCGATTTTCGCAATGGAAACCTGATGATCCATCCCGAACAGGGTCTGGCGGGCGTGCTGGACTGGGAACTGGCCCATCTGGGCGACCCGGCCGAGGACCTGGGCTGGATCTGCGTCAATTCCTGGCGGTTTGGCCAGTGGCGCAGGCCAGTGGGCGGCTTTGGCGACTATCAGGCCCTGCTGGACGGCTATGCACAGGCCGGCGGGCGCGAAATTCCGCTGTCGCGACTGCAGTTCTGGCAGGCCCTGGGCTCGCTGAAATGGGGGGTCATGTGCCTGATGATGTATTCCAGCTTCGCGACGGGCGCCGATGCCTCGATTGAACGGGCCATGATCGGCCGGCGGGTCAGCGAGACCGAGATCGATCTGGTCCGGCTGATGGAGACGATGGCGTGATCACCTGCCCGACCGCCGGCGAACTCCAGACCGCACTCGCCCTGTTCGACCGCGAGGCCGAGGGCCCCGCCGACGCGCGTCGCGTCTTTCTGGCCCGCGTCGCCGACAACGCCCGCGCCCTGCTTGAGCGCGAGGCTGGCCTGGGCGACACCGCCGAGAGCGAAGAACGCACGCGGCTTTCAGACCTGCTGGGTGTCCAAGGCGACTTCATCGACCTGAACCACAAGCTATGCCTGGCGCTGCGGTCCGGCGCGCTGGCCCCGCGTATGCCGGCCCTGATGGCCCATCTGCGGGCGACGGCGATCGCGCGGATCGCTATCGACCAGCCAGGCTACTGCGGGCTTGAGGCGCTGCTCGCAGACTGAACTGGCCTGCCCGTGAAAGTGGCCACCCGGCCCTGGGCGTCGGCCTCGATGTCGGCATAGAACAGGTTGAAGCCGTCGACCTTGCGGCGGTCGGCCCAGGAGCCTGCATCGCGCAAGGCCGTCGATTTGGGTCGACTGGTGTGCAGCAGGCCATCCTCGCACTGGGCCCAGACCTGGCGCTGCAGGAAGGCCGGGCGAGCGCCCCACTCCAGTCCGGTGGCGTTGGCCGCGCCCTGGTTCAGCCGCGCCGGTGCCCGCTCCTGACTGACGCCGCCCAGCAGGGGATTGAAACACAGCGCCCGGCGGTCGTTAAGGTCGATCAGCTGGTCGCCGGAGTCCCAGATCAGCGAGCGATGGGTCAGCTCCTGGATCCGCTGGAAGTCGCCCTCCTGGGCCGAGGCCCAGGCCGCGACGCAGCCAGCCTGATCGCGCCGCTCACAGGCCGGCAGCGGCGACACCAGGCCGTACTCCTCGGCCGGGACGATGGTCTCGATCAGATAGGCCGCGACCAGACGTTTCTTGACCGCCGGATCAGCGGCAATCTCTTCGCGCAGCAGCCTGGCGGACATCGCCCCGCCCTGCTCGACGCCCACCAGGATGAAAGGCCGGCCGGTATTGTAGCGGGCCAGATAGAGCCGGAACGCCTCGCGCACGTCGCCATAGGCGAAGCGCCGCGCCTCGCGCGTGTCATCGCGCAGGGTGAGATAGGTATAGAGGCTGGCCTGACGATAACGCGGCGCGAACACCCGGCCCACGCGATAGAACGGCCCGGCATAGTTGGGCAGCACCACCCGGTTCAGGAACCGCTGGGCCTTGGGCTGATCGATGGCCCCGTTCCAGTCCTGGCCGCCGTCAAAGGTGGTGGGGTGAACAAAGAAGACGTCGGCCGGCGGATCGGCGGACGTGGAGCCGACCGGCTCCCTGGGCCGCAGCGCCCAGGACGAGGCCTGGGCGTAATGCGGCGCCGGCGGCGGCTCATAGGTCAGGAACGGCACCTTGGGATCGAGCGCGTTGCTGAGGATGTCGTAGCGCCATACGAAGGCAGCCGCGACCAGCAGCCCCACAAAGAGCACCGCTCCGGCGAAAATCCAGCGCTTGAAGCCCTTGAAGCGACCACCCATGAATCTGGGTTACACCAAGCGCGCTGGAGCGCGATAGCCGAAAGTGTTCGCGGTTTCGGCGGCAATCGCGCTTCAAACCTTGGATTTTGAGACTTCAACGCTTTGCGTTGAAGTCTCGGGGGGTTTAAGCCCCCTCCTGCCCGATGATCGCCACCGAGCACACATTGCTGGCCGGCGCGCCGCCCAGATTGTGGGTCATGCCGAAAACCGGGTCTTTCAGCTGGCGCTCACCGGCCCGTCCCTGCAGCTGCAGGTACATCTCGTAGAGCATCCGCAGGCCCGAGGCGCCGATCGGGTGGCCGAAGCACTTCAGGCCACCGTCGATCTGGCACGGCACCCCGCCGTCGGCATCGTAGAAGCCGTCCATGACGTCACGCCAGCCCTGGCCCTCGGGCGAGATGAACAGATCCTCCATCGTCACCAGCTCGGTAATCGAGAAGCAGTCGTGCACCTCGATCATCGAGATCTGCTCGCGCGGCCGCTCGATGCCGGCCTCGCGATAGGCCTTGCCGGCGGCGATGCGGGCGGTGTGGAAGTGGCTGCCGTCCCAGCCGTTGTACTGGCTCTCGTAGCCGTTGGAGACCGACAGCTGGATGGCCTTGACCATGGTCAGGTTCTTCTTGCCCATCGCCTTGGCGATCTCGGGCGTGGTGACGATGGCGCAGGCCGCGCCGTCCGACACGCCGCAGCAGTCGAACAGGCCCAGCGGCTCGGCGATCATCGGCGCGTTGAGCACCTGCTCGACAGTCACCGGCTTGCGCAGATGGGCCTTGGCGTTCTTGGCCCCGTTGGCGTGGCTCTTGACCGAAACGTGGGCGATAGCGCGCTTCAGGTCGTCCTTGGAGACGCTGTGCTTGGCGCGGTAAGCGCTGGCCAGCTGGGCGAAGTTACCGGGTGCCGAACCGTTGGGCATGACCTGAGGCATCAGGGTGCCGGGATTGGCCACCGGCAGGCCGCCATAGCCGGTGTCTTTCAGCTTCTCGACGCCCAGGGCGATGGCGATGTCGGCCGCGCCGGAGGCCACGGCATAGACCGCGCCCCGGAAGGCTTCCGAACCCGAGGCGCAGAAGTTTTCCACCCGGGTGACGGCGATATTGGGCAGGCGCAGGGCGATCGACATCGGCGTACCGCCCTTGCCCGTGCCCATTTCGTCGACATGGGTCGAGAACCAGGCCGCATCCAGCTGGCTGGGTTCGATACCGGCGTCGCTCATCGCCTCGATATAGGCCTCGACCATCAGGTCGTCGGGCCCGCAGTCCCAACGCTCGCCGAACTTGCTGCAGCCCATCCCCAGGATGGCGACCTTGTCGCGGATGCCTTGCGCCATGATCGTATCTCCTATTCCGCCGCGACGGCGGTTTGGGCGGAGGCGGCCGAACGATCCGGCGCGGCCTTCCAGAAATAGCGGACGAAGCCGCGCTTCTCGTCGATGTCCTTGATCCGGAACACCATCTTGACCGGCAGGCCGGTGTCGACGTCGCCGGGCGAGACGTCGGTGATGTCCATCATGATGCGGCCGCCGCCCTCGAAGACGATCATGCCGTAGTGGTTGGGCGGAGCCATCGAGAACGTCAGATAGTCGGCCGAATAGCTGAGCACCGAGGCCTTGCGCTCGGCGAAGCGGTACGGATCCTGGGTGTCCAGCGCGGGGTTGTTGGGGGCCACCGAGATCCGGGTACGGGGAAACTGGACGACGCCGGTCTCGCGGCAGCGGCCGCCGACCAGGCCCAGGATCATGTCCTCGTTGCGATAGAGGGTGGTCAGGGCGGTCTTGTTGTCCTTCTCGGCCCGCATGCCCTTGTCCCAGTCGACCAGGCCGTTGAACATGAGGAACTTGAGGTAGTTGGCCTCTTCCTGACGATCCGCCAGCGAACCGGTCACGCCGCGCGCCGGCTTGAGGTTGGCCGCGCCGGTCGCCCTAAACACCAGGGCCTCGGCGCCCTGGCCGAACTGGGCGACGACGATGATCTCGCCCGCCTTGGCTTGTTCCAGGGCGTGGGCCAGCATCAGGGGGCCGTGGGCGGATCCCGCCTCGCCCATCACGGCGGCGAGGTTGTCGCGCACGGCCTCGGCCGGTATGCCCAGCGACTTGGCCAGGGTTGCGGCCATGCCGGAGAAGGTCGACGGGAAGCAGAAATGGGCCACGTCTGTGGCGGCGACGCCTGCGGCCGCGAGGGCGCGCTTGATGGCCGGCGGGACCAGCTTGACGATCCCCTCGTCGCGGATCCAGCGCTCTTCCCACGCATAGTCGAAGCCGCCGTCATTGCCGCGGAAGTGGTCGACGAAATCGTCGGTGACGCTGCCGCGCCCCAGGAAATCGGCCGCGCCGCCCTCGGCGGTGACCACAAAAGCCGCCGCGCCGTCGCCGCAGTCGAGCTCAAGGGCCGAGACCGCGCGCGCCTTGCGGCGTTCGCCGGCCGCCACCAGTGCAGTCTTGGCCGCGCCGCCGGACACCGCTGCCAGGGCGTCCGCCAGGGCCGTCTGGCCGCAGCGCAGCGAGCCGGTGACGTCGCTGGCGGTGATCGATTTTTCCAGAGTCAGGGCCGCCGAGACGACGCCCGCGTTCAGCCGGTCGGCGAACGGCGCGGTTGTGGAGGCAAAGTAGAGGGCGTCGACATGACTGCGGTCGTCGCCGGCCCCCAGGGCGTCACGAGCCGCCTCGACCGCCATGGTCAGGGCGTCCTCGTCCCAGTTGGCCATCGAGCGCTCGCCCTTGCCCTTGGACTTCAGGTTCGGGGCGACCCAGGCATTGGCCTCAACCACCGCCCTGCGGCTCAGACGTAGACGAGGCGCGTAGGCACCCCAGGCGGCGATGCCGACCATGTTCCGCTCCCTGTCGTCGGCTTTTCCGACTTATCAGCGGTTAGATTACGCTCACGGAAGGGGTCGGCAAGTGTGACGTGGCGGCAAGAGGCTTGGTTTTCGGCGGCGTCGCCCTGCGTCCTTCGAGGCCCGCTGCGCGAGGGCCTCAGGATGAGGAAATCCGCAAACAGTATTCGTCCTGAGGTGCGAGCCACAGACGGGCCTCGAAGAACGCAAGGCCTCACCGATGCGGATCGTCCGTATTCAGATACCCCGCCACATAGTCCGCCACCCCGTCCTCCAGCGACGTCATCGGCACGGCATAGCCGGCGCTTCGCAGGCGGCTCATATCGGCCTGGGTGAAGTACTGGTACTTGCCGCGCAGCACTTCGGGCATCTCGACATAGCTGATGTCCGGCGGGCGTCCGACAGCCTGGAAGGTGGCCACAGCCAGGGCCTTGAAAGTTCGCGCCTGACCCGAGCCCAGGTTGAAGACACCGTTGACCTGCGGATTGTCGGCCAGCCAGCCGACGATATCAGCCACGTCGCGCACATAGACGAAGTCGCGCAGCTGACCACCGTCCTCGTAGTCAGAATTGTGAGACTTGAAGAGCTTGACGCCCTCGCCGGCCGCGACCTTGGGCCAGACCTGGGCGACCACCGACTTCATGCCGTCCTTGTGGCCCTCATTGGGGCCATAGACGTTGAAGAACTTCAGCCCGACCCATTGCAGCGGCTTGCGGCCGCGCGCGGCTTCGCGAACCGCGTAGATGTCGAACAGGGCCTTGGACCAGCCATAGGCGTTGAGCGGGCGCAGGGCCTTGAGCGACACGATGTCGTCCTTGCCGTCGAAGCCCAGGGTCCCGTCGCCATAGGTTGCCGCCGAAGAGGCATAGATCAGCCGCCGGCCATGTTCGGCGCACCAGTTCCACAGGTCGCGCGACAGCACGAAGTTGGACTGGATGATCTTGTCTGCGTCGGACTCGGTCGTCGAGGACACTGCGCCCATGTGGATCACCAGTTCGACGTCACCGCCGCGCCTGGCCAGCCAGTCGAACAGGTCTTCCGGCGCCACGAAATCAGCGATCGGCGACTTGGCGAGATTACGCCACTTGCCGCTGTCGGCCTCGCGCAGGCGATCACAGACCACCACGTCGATGGCCGAATCCTCGCACAGGCGGGCAACGATATTGGAGCCGATAAAACCGGCGCCGCCGGTGACGAGGACGGTCTTGCGGGTCATGCGGCCCGCTTGGTCAGGGCGTCGTATTCCAAGAGGTTGGCGATCAGGGCCTCGAACTGGCTCATCGGCACCATGTTGGGACCATCGGACGGGGCGTTGTCCGGATCGGGGTGGGTTTCCATGAACACGCAGGCCACGCCGATCGAGACGGCGGCGCGGGCCAGCACCGGCACGAACTCGCGCTGTCCGCCGGAGGAACCGCCCAGGCCGCCGGGCTGCTGGACGCTGTGGGTGGCGTCGAAGACCACCGGGCAGCCGATCTCCTTCATGATCGGCAGAGAGCGCATGTCGCTGACCAGGGTGTTGTAGCCGAACGACTCGCCGCGCTCGCAGGCCATGACGTTGGGATTGCCCGCGCCCGTCACCTTGGCCACGACGTTTTTCATGTCCCAAGGGGCCAGGAACTGACCCTTCTTGATGTTGATGGCCCGGCCCGTATGGGCGGCGGCGACCAGCAGATCGGTCTGGCGGCACAGGAAGGCCGGAATCTGGATCACGTCGACGGCCTCGGCGACCGGGGCGCAATGGCTGATCTCGTGCACGTCGGTCAGGGTCGGCAGGCCGGTGACCTCGCGGATTTCCTGAAAGATCGCCAGGCTGTCGTGCAGGCCGATGCCGCGCTGGGCCTTGGCCGAGGTGCGATTGGCCTTGTCATAGGAGGTCTTGTAGATCAGGCCGACTCCGAGGCGGTCGGCCATCTCGCGCAAAGCATGGGCGGTTTCCAGCGCGTGCTGGCGACTTTCCATCTGGCAGGGCCCGGCGATGATCGACAGCTTTTCGCCATTGCCGATGCGGACGGCTGTCCCGGTCGCGGTCTTGACCTCCACGACCTTGTTAGGGACGACGGCATTTGGGGCTACGGCTTGGGGCTGACTCAAGGCAAGACTTCCGGCGAGTGGTGATTTCAGGTCAGACAGGTGGCCTCAGAAGCGAGATGGTGCAAGTGCGGATCGACATGGGCGGCGACGGACCGATCCTGGTGTGGCTTCGCAAGGACCTGCGACTGACCGACAATCCAGCCCTGGACGCGGCGGTTGCGACGGGGCGGCCCGTCATCGCGCTCTACATTCTGGATGAGACGCCGGCCGTTCGCCCCATGGGCGCGGCGTCGCTGTGGTGGCTGGACAAGTCGCTCGCCGCCCTGGGCGCTGATATCGACCAGCGCGGCGGCAGGCTGATCCTGCGGCGCGGCGCGGCGGCCGAGGTTCTTGATGACCTGATCGCCGAGACCGGCGCAGCAGGCGTGGTCTGGAACCGGCTCTACGACAAGGCCAGCATCGACCGCGACGCCGCCATCAAGGCTGACCTGCAGGCGCGGGGTCTGGCCTGCGAGAGCTTCAACGCCAGCCTGCTGAACGAGCCCTGGACCGTGAAAAACGGCTCCGGAGAGGGCTACAAGGTCTTCACCCCCTATTGGCGCGCGGCCCGCAGCCATATCAGCGAAGTCCATGTCACGCCGGCGCCGCAGGCCCTGCCTGGGCCCATCGCGTGGCCTGATAGCGAGCGTCTGTCTGACTGGGGCCTGCATCCGAGCCACCCGGACTGGTCAGTGGGCTTCTCGATGTGGACACCCGGCGAGGCTGGCGCGGCCGATCGCCTGGTCAGGTTCCTGAGTTCGAAAATCCGCGACTATGGCGACCAGCGCGATATTCCCGGCGTCGAGGTAACCTCGCTGCTTTCGCCCCATCTGCATTTCGGCGAGATCGGGCCCCGGCAGATCTGGGCGGCCACGCGGGCCGAGTCGGCGGCCGGCAATATTCCCGTCGCCCAGGCCGACAAGTTCCTCTCCGAGGTCGGCTGGCGCGAGTTCAACCATTCGATCCTGTTTCACCGGCCAGATATCACCACCGCCAGCTTCAGGCCCGAGTTCGACGCCTTTCCGTGGAACCGCGACGATGCGGGCTTTGCCGCCTGGACGCAGGGGCGGACGGGCTATCCGATCGTCGATGCCGGCATGCGGGAGTTGTGGGCCACCGGCTTTATGCACAACCGCGTGCGGATGATCGTGGCCTCGTTCCTGATCAAGCACCTGCTGATCGACTGGCGACAGGGTGAGGCGTGGTTCTGGGACACCCTGCTGGACGCTGACCTCGCCAATAATGTCGGCAACTGGCAGTGGACGGCCGGCAGCGGCGCCGACGCCGCGCCCTATTTCCGGATCTTCAATCCGATCACCCAGGGTGAAAAGTTCGACCCGCGCGGGGTCTATGTCCGTCGCTGGATCCCGGAACTGACCAACCTGCCGGACAAGGTTATCCACAGCCCGTGGACGGCGGCGACGCATCTTACCCCTGCCGCGAAGCGTACATACTCGCGGCCGGTCGTTGATCACGCCGAGGCGCGACAACGCGCCTTGGCCGCCTATCAAAGTCTCAAGGGAGACTAGGGCGGATTTGCGAGGACGGTCCCAAGAGCGTTTACTGCCCAGGAGACCGCATGCGGACCGCCATGACCTATTCGGACACAGCGCTCTGGAATGACCCCGATCTGCGGCGCGCCCCCGGCGCGTTCCGGACGATTGTGCGCGTTGCGGCCGAGAACTGGGCGGCGGGCTCCCTCAGCTTCATCCTGCCGTCGGGCAAGCGGTTCGACATCGAGGGCAAGACGCCCGGGCCACGGGCGGTGATCCAGATCCACGACTATCGCTTCGTCCGCCGCGCCCTGGCCTCGGGCGATATCGGTTTCGGCGAAGGCTTCATCGCCGGCGAGTGGGACACGCCCGATCTCTCCACCGTGCTGGAGGCCTTCTCGCTGAACTTCGACCGCCTGCACGACCTGGTTGAGGGCAATGTCGTGATGCGGGCGATCAATGCCCTCTACCATCTGTTCAACCGCAACGACCGCCGCGGCTCGAAGAAGAACATCCACGCCCATTATGACCTGGGCAACGCCTTCTATGAGCGCTGGCTCGACCCCAGCATGACCTATTCTTCGGCTCTCTACGAGCGCCCCGACCAGCCCCTGGGCCAGGCCCAGACCGCCAAATATGCGGCCCTGGCCCGCAGCATCGACCTGCAGGCCGACCAGACCGTGCTCGAGATCGGCTGCGGCTGGGGCGGCTTCGCCGAGTTTGCAGCCAAGGAGGTCGGCGCGCGCGTCACCGGCATCACCATCTCGCCGGCCCAGCACGACTTTGCCCGCAAGCGCCTGTTCGACCTGGGCCTGGCCGACAAGGCCGACATCCAGCTGATAGACTATCGCGACGTCCAGGGCCGTTTTGACCGCGTCGCCTCCATCGAGATGTTCGAGGCCGTCGGCGAGGAATACTGGCCCACCTATTTCGGCAAGGTTCACGAGGTTCTGAGCCCCGGCGGTCGCGCCGGCCTGCAGATCATCACCATCCGCGACGAACTTTTCGAGCACTACCGGACCCATACCGACTTCATCCAGCGCTACATCTTCCCGGGCGGCATGCTGCCCAGCGAGACGCGTCTGAGGGCCGAGACGATGCGCGCGGGACTGGAGTGGCGTGAGGTCAGCCGCTTCGGCCAGGACTATGCCGAAACCCTGGCCGAATGGGCCCGCCGGTTCGAGGCGTCGTGGGACGAGATCATCAAGCTGGGCTTCGACGATCGCTTCCGGCGGCTGTGGCGGTTCTATCTCAGCTATTGCGAGGCGGGCTTTCGGACCGAACGCACCAATGTGATCCAGCTGAGCCTGACCCGGGCCTAGAGGTTTGGCCTTCGCGTCATGGCCTCGGGTGTGCGTAGATGATCAAAAGCACAGCGAGGTCGCGTTCGAATGAACCTCTACACCATGGTCCTGGACTTCCACGGCGGCACCTACATCAGCCAGTTCGACGCCGCCACGCCGGTTGACGCCGTCACCGCCTGGTGCGGTGAACTGCAGGAGGAGCAACTGCTGGGCGAGGTGTCTTCCGACATCGCCGAGGGCATCATGGTCGATGCCGTCGAAAACCGCCTGGTCGAGGTGGAAGGCCTGCACAATGTCTGGTGCGCCGCGACCACCGCCGGGGGCCCGCTGGCGCTGCTGAACGTGATCGAGACCCACGCCACCCCTCACTAGACCCCCATCGCCTTGCGCGTGGCCGCCGCCTTGGTGCGGAAGGCCGCCCGCTCGGCATCGGGCATTTTCGACAGGGTCTTGAGCGGCATCATCATGCGTCCCAGCCCAGCCAGCCGGGCTTCGTGCCGGTCGATAAAATCCCAGTACAACGCATTGAACGGGCAGGCATTATCGCCGTTGCGGTCCTTGACGTCATAGCGACAGCCTTTGCAGTAGTCGCTCATCCGATCGACATAGGCGCCGCTGGCCGCATAGGGTTTCGAACCCACGATGCCGCCGTCGGCGAAGGTGGCCATGCCGCGCGTGTTTGGCATCTCCACCCATTCATGGGCGTCGGCGAACACCACCATGTACCAGTCGTCGACCGCGTCCGGATGGACGCCCAGCAGCATGGCCAGATTGCCGGTGACCATCAGCCGCTGGATGTGGTGGGCGTAGGCGTGATCGCGCGCGGCCGTGACCGCGTCGGCGACGCAGGCCATGTCGGTTTTGCCCGTCCAGTAGAACCACGGCAGCTTGCCTTGCGCGTCCAGGGCGTTGCGCAGGGCGTATTCCGGCATTTTCAGCCAGTAGACGCCGCGCACAAATTCCCGCCAGCCCAGGATCTGGCGGATGAAGCCCTCGACGGCGTTGAGCGGCGCCTTGCCGGCCCGGTAGGCCGCCTCGGCGCGGCGGCAGATATCCAGCGGGTCGAGCAGGCCGATGTTCAAGGCCGGCGAGATCAGGCTGTGCCACAGGAACGGCCGCTGCCAGCTCATGGCGTCCTGCCAGTCGCCGAAGCCCGCCAGCATGTCGTCGAAGAAGTGGTCGAGGATCGCTTGGGCTTCCTCGGGATTGGTCGGCCAGGCGAAGGTGTCGACCCGGCCAAAATGGTCCTCGAACCTCGCCCCGACCATCGCCATCACGTCCCGCGTCGTCGCATTGGGCGTCGTGCGCAGCCGCTCCGGCGGCCGCACGCCGGCCGGCAGTTTCTTGCGGTTCTCGGCGTCGAAGTTCCATTGCCCGCCGACCGGCTTGTCGCCGTCCATCAGCAAGCCCGTGGCGCGGCGCATCTCGCGGTAGAAATACTCCATCCGCAATTCCTTGCGGCCCTCGGCCCAGGCGGCAAAGCGCTGTTGCGAGCACAGGAAGCGGTCGTCCTCGCGAGTTTCCATCGCAACCGGCAGGGTGTGGGACAGGGTCAACAGATGGTCTTCCAGCCCCCACTGGCCGCAAGCGGTGCGGATCACCCGGCCCACAGGCTCCTCGGCCAGAGCGCGGGTGATCTCGCCGCCGATCGAGCCGGTGTTGGCGGGATCGTCCAGCCTGACATAGCGCACGCGGACGCCTCGGTCCTGCAGGCGCTGAGCGAACTGGCGCATCGCCGACCAGACCAGAACCAGCTTCTGCTTGTGATGTTTCCACGCCGTGGCCTCGACCACCGACTCGGTCATCAGGACGAGATCGCGCTCGGCATCCAGCCCGGCCAGGGCGGAAAGCTCGTCGCTCAATTGATCGCCCAGCACCAGCCGCAGCGCGCCTTGTCCCTGATCTGTCACGCCTTGCTCATTCCTCGTCCCGACCTTCAGGAAAACTGTTCTTGCTTCGGGTCGCCGCGACACGATCTACCATGCTCCCTCCGTCCCGCGACCCTTAGCTTCACCGATCCGAGCACATGACCTTCAAAGCCAGCGTCGCCCCCAGCGTTCTAGACGCCATCGGCAATACGCCCCTGATCCGTCTGCGTCGCGCCAGCGAGGCGACGGGCTGCGAAATCCTGGGCAAGGCCGAGTTCATGAACCCCGGCCAGTCGGTCAAGGACCGCGCCGCCCTGGGCATCATCCGCGACGCCGAAGCGCGAGGATTGTTGAAGCCCGGCGGCCGGATCGTCGAGGGTACGGCGGGAAACACCGGCATTGGCCTGGCCATGGTCGCCTCGGCCCTGGGCTACAAGACGACCATCGTCATCCCCCGCACCCAGAGCCAGGAGAAGAAGGACGCCATCCGTCTTCTCGGCGCGCAGCTGGTCGAGGTGGATGCCGTTCCCTATTCCAACCCCGACAACTATGTCCGCTATTCCGGGCGCTTGGCGCAGGAACTTGCCAAGATCGAGCCCAATGGCGTGATCTGGGCCAACCAGTTCGACAATGTCGCCAATCGCCAGGCGCACTACCTGACCACGGGGCCGGAAATCTTTGAACAAACAGCGGGTAACGTCGATGGCTTCATCTGCGCCGTCGGCTCTGGCGGCACTCTGGCGGGCGTCGCCCAGGCGCTGCGGGAGCGCAAGCCGTCGGTGAAGATCGGCCTGGCCGATCCGCACGGCGCGTCCCTCTACAGCTGGTACAGGGACGGCGAGTTGAAGTCGGAGGGAACCTCGATCAGCGAGGGCATCGGCCAGGGCCGCGTCACCGCCAATCTGGACGGCCTGGTGGTCGATCACCCCTTCCGGATCAGCGACGAGGACATGCTCAAGGTCGTCTTCGATCTGGTCGAGCACGAAGGCCTGTGCCTGGGCGGCTCGGCCGGGATCAACGTCGCCGGCGCCGTTGAACTGGCCAGGGTGATGGGTCCGGGCCACACCATCGTGACCATCCTGTGCGACCACGGCTCACGCTATCAGAGCAAGCTGTTCAACCCGGCCTTCCTCGCCGAAAAGGGGCTGCCGACGCCAGGCTGGATGTAGAAGACGCGCTTAAGGGGCGGAGGTGGCTTGCCCATCCTCCCTGATCCCGCGATCCTGTTGGTCCTCAATGAGGGGCGAGTCAGACCCCGAAAGGCGTTGCGCATGACCCAAGATCCTCTCGTCTCGACCGCCTGGCTGCGCGACCACCTCGAAGCGCCCGACGTGAGGATCGTCGACGCCTCGTGGTTCATGCCGGGCACGCCGCGCGATCCTAAGGCCGAGTTCCTGCTGGCCCACATCCCCGGCGCGGTGTTCTTCGACATCGACGAGATCTCCGACGAGACCTCCAGCCTGCCGCACATGCTGCCCAGCCCCATCAAGTTCGCCTCGCGGGTCCGCAAGCTGGGCCTGGGCGACGGGTCGCGCATCGTCGTCTATGACAGCCTGGGGATCCTGCCCGCCGCCCGCGTCTGGTGGACCTTCCGGGCCATGGGCCACGAGGACGTGGTGGTGCTGGACGGCGGCCTGCCCAAGTGGATCGCCGAAGGCCACCCCATCGAGGACGGCCCCGCCCTGCCGCAGGAACGCCACTTCACCTCCCGTTATCAGGCCGACATCGTCCGTACGGCCCAGCAGATGAAGCGCAACCTCGAGACCGGCCGCGAGCAGGTGGTCGACGCACGCCCCGCCGGCCGTTTCACCGGCGAGGTCCCCGAGCCCCGCGCCGGCCTGCGCGGCGGACACATCCCCGGTTCGCGCAACATTCCGCTGGGCGACATGCTGGCCCCCGACGGCACGATGCTGACCGCCGACAAGCTGGCCGCCGTCTTCGCCGCTGCCGGCGTCGACATCAGCAAACCGATCGCCACGACCTGCGGCTCGGGCATCACGGCGTCGGTCGTCGCCCTGGCCCTGGCCCGCCTGGGCCATCCGCGCGCCGCCGTCTATGACGGCTCGTGGACCGAGTGGGGCGGCCTTGAGGATGCCCCGATCGTCACCGGCCCCGCCTGACGCCTTGGCGCTGCGACCAACCCGGCCTAAACCACGACCGTCCGCCGCGTTGTCGAAAGTGCCCCCATGGATGAAGAAACCCGCCTGATCCGCACGGGCGCGTCGTCGGCGCTTCCGGCCCGCACGGTCAATCCGCCGATCCAGCGCGGCTCGACCGTGCTGATGCCCAATGCGGCCTCTTTGTATGATGAGAACCAGATCAGCTACGGCATCACGGGCCTGTCCTCGCCCGCCGCCCTGCAGGTGGCCCTGGCTGAACTGGAAGGCTCGCCGGACGTCACCCTCTATCCCTCCGGCCTGGCGGCGATAACCGGTGCCATGCTGGCGGTGCTGAAGGCCGGCGACGAGATCCTCGTGGTCGACAGCGCCTACAAGCCCACCCGCAGGTTCTGCGACCGGGTGCTGAGCCGCTTCGGCGTCGCCACGACCTATTATGACCCGGCCCTGTCGCCCAACGAGCTGATGGCCCTGGCCACAGCCAAAACCCGGATGATCCTGCTGGAAGCGCCCGGCTCGCTGACCTTCGACATGCAGGATGTTCCGGCCATCGCGGCGGCCGCCAATGCCCGCGGCATCCTGACCCTGATCGACAACACCTGGGCGGCCGGCCTCTATTTCAAGCCGCTGGCCCATGGCGTGACCATCAGCGTCCAGGCCCTGACCAAATATGTCGGCGGCCATTCGGACTGCTTCATGGGCAGCGCCACCACCATGGACACCGACATCGGAAACGAACTCGGCAACGCCATGTGGGACATCGGCTGGTCGGTGTCGCCCGACGACGCCTACACCATGCTGCGCGGCCTGCGCACCCTGACCACCCGCCTGCCCCGCCACCACGAGCACGGCCTGGTCATCGCCCGCTGGTTGCAGCAGCGGCCCGAGGTGGCGCGCGTGCTGCACCCCGCCCTGCCCGGCGATCCAGGCCACACCCTGTGGCGGCGTGACTTCACCGGGGCCTGCGGCCTGTTCGGCGTGGTGCTGAAACCCGCCAGCGAGAAGGCCGTTCACGCCTTTCTTGACGCCCTGCAGCTGTTTGGCCTGGGCTTCTCCTGGGGCGGCTATGAGAGCCTGGCCATCCACTGCGATCCGCAACTTAAGAGCCGCTCTTTCCCCGTCGGTCTGGAAGGCCCATTGCTGCGCCTGCATATCGGTCTGGAAACCCCAGCCGACCTCATTATCGATCTGGAGCGCGGATTCGCGGCTCTGAACAGTCAGGCCTGAAACCCATGACCACCCATATCGCCCTGCTGCGCAGCGTCAGCCCCGGCGGCCAGAAGCCTATCGCGGCCGAGACCTTTGTCGCCCTGCTGGGCGAACTGGGTCTGAACAACGCCCGCGCGGTGGGCGGCGCCAACAATCTGGTGTTCGACAGCCCAGATCGCACCGGCGCCGACCTGCAAAACTTCCTTGAGACCGAGATCCACACGCGTCTGGGCTTGCGCACCGATGTCTATGTGCGCACCGCCCAGGCCTGGGCTGCGATCGTCGCCGCCAATCCCTATGCCGAGTTCGCCCTGAGCGATCCGGGCCTGCTGATGACCCTGTTCCTCAAGGATCCGCCGGACAAGAAGGTGATCGGCGCGCTGCGCGCCAAGCTGTCAGAGGGCGAGCAACTGCGCGTCGAGAGCCGCCAGTTCTATGTCACCTATCCCAATGGGCTGGGCGCGTCGAAGTTCAGCAACGGGCTCGTCGAAAAAGCCCTGGCGACCCGGATCACCGGCCGGCCGTGGACGATCGTGCAGGCGATCGGCGAGGCGACCGGCGAGGCGGTGGACGAGGCCGTCTGAGGCCTCGCCCGGTCTCAGCGACCCGGTATTCGCTCATAGACCACCAGCCGGGTCCGCCTCAGCGGAACGACCTTGACCGGCCTGTAGGCCCGCCTCAGCTCGCCCTGAACGATGTCGACGACCTCGAAATTGAAGTCCTTCGCCGCGGGCTGATGGTCGACGATGACGCTGGGGCGGCCAGCCAGGATGCGTCGCACCTCCGTCGCCTGATCGACACCTATGGCTCCGTTCTCCCGCAGCAGGTTCAGGTGACCGGCGAAGGGATAGCGCGTCGGCAGGCACGACCCCGTCAGATGGTAGAGTATCGGGTCGCCTTTCCAGACATAGAGGCAGCCCTTCAGGCGTGGACGGATCGCGTCGACCAGGGCGGTGATCTGGGCCTGGTGACCGCGTTTCAGCTGGGCCTTGCGAACGATGGCCGCGTTGGCCACACCGCCCGACAGGATCATCAAGGTCGCCGCAATCGCGCCCAAACGGTGGGGCCGGTGGGCAAAGAGCGGCGCGCAGGCCAACGCCAGGGGCACAAACAACGGCAGGGCGTAGTGGTCGAAATAGGTGCCGAACGCCAGATAGCCGCCGACCGCCGCCGCCAGCCAGATCAGGGTAAAGCCGAACGTCGCCGGACCTGCCGCAAACCGCCGCCAGGGCTCGAGCAGCGCCGCCAGGATCACGCCGAACAGCGGGATGTGCAGGACCTTCCATGCCTTGGACAGGCGGTGCAGCAGTTCGTCCGGCGATGCGCCGGAGCGGTCGCCGATCGACAGGAAATTGGCATAGAGAAAGGCGTCGGCATGACCCATCCAGACGTACCAGGCCAGGGCCGCGAGTGTCGGCGCCAGGGCCACGACAACCCATGACGCCGCGTCGAGCGCGAGGCGCGACATCCGTTCGCTGTCGCGCCAGGACGCCCACATCAGCGCCACGCCCAGGAAGACGCCCTCGAACACCGCTGTGTATTTCAGCTGCATGGCCAAGCCGATCAGGCCCATGGCCAGAAAGCCAAGGCTGCGAATCTGGTGCGCCGACACGTCGGGGCGGGTCGAAACGATCAGGGTCGCCCAGGCCGCACCCGCGACCAGAAGGTTGTAGAACACCGGGGCCTGGCCGCCCGAACCGCCGACAAGGCCCAGCAGCAGAAGATAGATGACGCCGGCGACAGTTGCGGCCTTGTGGCCAGCCATGGGCGCGGCCATGCGGGCGATGATGAAGGCCGTGCCTGCTGCGAACAGGGTGGCGACCACCTGGTACTGCACGATGCCGTCGCCGCCCAGCAGCCGGATGGCAGCGAAGAGCAGGAAGAGGCCGATAGGCTTGCGATCCCAGATGTCCACATAGGGCAAGGCCCCGTGCAGCATCCGGTCACCGACCAGCAGATAGAAGTTCTCGTCGACATGGATCAGCGGATTGCCGAACTGGGCGCTGCGGATCGCGAAGGCCGCCAGCAGCAGCACGGCCCCAACGGCCGCCCAACCGACCCGGCCCTCCGGTGCCGGGGAGCGAGTCCTGAGGGTGGTGATCAACGGGCCGCCCTCCCTGCCAGGCCGGCGATCAATGCCCGGGCGCGCTGGGCCGCCGTGAGCGGCCGCCAGGTGAGGCGTCGCACCGCGCCATAGTTCCAGAACGCGCCCAGCAGAGCCCCCGCCGCGCCCGCCGCGAACCAGGGAACGTCCAGCGCATGCAGTCCGGCGCCCACCACCTCGCTGACCGCCGCGCCGCCCAGGCAGGCAACGTAGAAACTCAGCAACCCTTGCCACACGGCGCCGCCGCGCAGCCGTTGATCGCGGAAGGTCAGACCGTTGTTCAGCATGAAGTTCCAGCTCATCGCCATCAGGATGGCGCCGCTCTGGCCCAACCAGAACGGCGCGCCGAGCTCGCGACTCGCGGCCAGGGCCATCAGATGGACCACAAGGCCCGTTAGGCCCACGCACAGGAACTGGGTCATGCGCGCCGGCAGCGCGCCTCCCGTCCGCTTTTCGACCAGCAGGGCCAGAAGGTCAAAGACCACGCGCAGATCCAGCTTCGAGACGCCGCCGGCCCGCGGACGCAGAGCGGTCGGTATCTGCAGCAGGCGCGGTCTGCGGCGATCGGAGGCGACGACATCGATCAGGATCTTGAAGCCCAGGCCCGAAAGACGTGGCCGGACCAGCTGATACCAGGCGCGGGTCATCACAAAACAGCCGCTCATCGGGTCGGCCAGACGCAGACCCAGCAGCAGGCCCGATAGGTTCACGCCGGCCCGGCTGATCCAGTGGCGGTAACCCGCCAGCCCCGAGCCCCCGCCCGCAAGATAGCGACTGGCCACGGCGACATCGACGGAGGCGCCCGCCATGCGGTCTACCATTCGGCCAATCAGTCTTGGATCGTGCTGACCGTCGCCATCCATGATCGCCAGGAGCTGCCCGCGCGCTACATCCCAGCCGGCGATGGCGGCCGAGGCCAGGCCGCCTGCGCCCTCGCGGCGGATCAGCCGGATATCGGGATTGAACCACGACCGCGACCTGACGACCTGAGCCGTCCGATCATCGATGGAATCATCGACGACGATGATCTCGTGAGCAATGTCGCCCAGCTGGGCCACCACATCGTCGAGCACCCCGCCAATGGCCTCATGTTCGTCCAGGGTGCAGATGACCACTGAAACCCATGGCCCAGGCGCTGGCCGCGCCGTTAGGACGTCGACGCACAGCACGCCGAGCGCGCGGGTTTCAGAAGGCAGGGTCATGAGACGGGTCCGGAGTGGTTGATCGGTGCGCGCGAGGGCGCACGGCAACGCTACGGCATCCACTTATATCATGTCTAGTTGTTACTATACATCGAGCCCGATCGGGTCAGGCTTGGCGCCGCCGTCGGTCAGCCGACGATATCGATCCAGTACGTAGAGACGCCGGCAAGCGTGATGACGTCTGCGTCGACGACAGCCTGTGAAGACGCGCTTGTGAGCAGAACATAGCCGTCGGAGCGGCCGTCTGCGTCGAAGTCGATCTCGACGCGCTGATCGGCACCCTCCTTCGACGTAAAGTTCGAATCGATCAACCCGTCGGCCTGATGCCGCACGACGACGAACTCGCCGCCAGAAAGGGCCAACCGGTCGCCCTCGCTGGCGTTGAAATCGAAAATCGTGCCCAGCAGGGTGTCCGGATGATCCAGAACCGCCGGCGCGCTGACCACGAAGGTGTCAGCGCCCGCCCCGCCATAGGCGATGGCGTCTTCGGTCAGAACGATCCGATCGTCCCCAGGCCCTCCGTCCAGCGTGTCGCGCCCGCCGCCGCCGATCAGCAGGTCATTGCCCGGACCGCCCGCGAGGCGCTCGGCCCGGGGGCCGCCAGTCAGCAGATCGTCGCCATCGCCGCCGCGAAGCTCGGTCGCCATCACCCTTGCCGCCGGCAAGGCGTCGGGCTTGGCAGAAGCCGCCGAAGTCGGGGCCGAAGCCGGGGCCTCTGCGGCGACTGCAGCGCTTGAGGCGGGCTGCGGTCCCTGCAAGGCCTGGTCAGTAACCTCGGCCTGCTGCGGCGTCGCGGCTGCGGGCGCGACGGGACTATCGGACGACGGCTGGCCGGTCGCCGCCGGGTCGGCCCGCGCTTCGTCCGGCGCGCCTGGTTCCCACATCGGCATGGAGGCATCGACGGCGTGGGCATCCGCCAACCGGGCGTCTGTCTCCGAAAGTTGCGGCGCAATCAGGCGCAGTTGGTCTTCCAGGAAATTGGCCACCGCCAGCAGGATCAGCAGGTTGGCGCCGTTGTTCGCCCGGTTGAAGGACACAACCACGCCGCCGCGTTCAGGTTCGGGACTTAACCATGGCCCAAGCGCCTCTCGGAGATTGTCGCCCCGCGCCATCACGTCCTCGGTCACGAAGTGCACCAGAAACTGGTCGGCGACACGGGCCACGTGCACCAGGACCTCGTCGTCTTCGCCGGTCACCGCACACCACGGCGCGCCATCGTCAGTTGCGCCGAAGACGATCCGCACGCTCTCGCCGCCGCCAAAGAGCCGCTCTGTCAGCGCCTCGAGACGGCTACGCTCCGCCGCGGTCCACTGGCCGCTGCTCGAAATACGATTGGCGAACGAAAGAACGGTGCCCACGACCAAAGGACTCGCGGCGATCGCTTAGGCGGTGGCCCGGCTGGGAGAGGCGTCGCTCTCGAACAGCAGCCGATGGAGTTCAGGTTCGTAATAGGCCAGCAGCGTCCTGGCGAAGTCGGCCTCGTCGAGGTGCAGGGCCTTGGCCCAGGCGGCCTGGGTCTCGATCGGCAGACGGCCGACGCCGCTCTCTACCTGGGAGACAAACGTATAGTAGCGCAGCCCGACCTGTTCGGAGAGCTGGGCCTGAGTCAGGCCCGCAGCCTCTCGGCCCGCCTTCAGCCATCGGCCGGCCTCCTGCCGCAGCGCCTTGGTGTGCGCGGCCTTGGCGGCGTCGGGGGTGGCTCGTGGCATCTAGCCTCCTGATTGTCATGCAGCGCGGGCGAAGGTCTGCGTTCTCCGCAGAAAACAGTATTTATGCAACGTATTATTGGGCGACATGCGAGAACTTGTCAAAGACCGTTGTTGTGGCGTGGCGCTGCGGCGACGGGCTTCGCAAAGCCGGCCTGATGGCGGCGACGACGAAACGTTTTGACTTCAGTTATAACTAAACGTATTGTTACTTTCTCGTCGCCTGGTCACGGGCTGGAGACGTCCTGCGGTTAGATCCCCCACCCCCCTCTGATCGCGAACGACCCAGGCGACGAGAGCCGAACCCTCCGAAAGCGCTTTTGATCAGGCCTGCAGCTCGCTTGACCTAGGCAAGGCCGGACGAGCGGTGGCCAACAGCAGATAGCCGGCCACCGCCGACACGACGGAGCCGCACAGTACCCCGATCTTGACCTCGTCGAGCAGCAGCGGATCGGTGAAGGCCAGGTTGCCGATGAACAGGCTCATGGTGAAGCCGACCCCGCACAGCAACGCTACGCCGTACAGCTGGCGCACGGTTGCGTCGCGCGGCATGTCGGCGAACCCCAGCTTGATCACCGCCATGGCGGCGAGGAAGACGCCGGCCTGCTTGCCCAGGAACAATCCCAGCGCCACCCCGACCGGCACCGGGGCGAGAACCGTCGCCAGGGTCACCCCCGCGAAGCTGACGCCGGCATTGGCCAGTCCAAACAGCGGCACGATCACAAAGGCCACGGGCCTGTGCAGGGCATGCTCCAGCTGGTGAAGCGGCGAATGGCGATCATCGGGCCGGCCGCGCGAAGGATGGAGCGGAATGGTCATGGCCAGAACGACCCCGGCCAAGGTGGCGTGAACACCGGACTTCAGGACGCACAGCCACAGCGCCACGCCCAGCAGCAGATACAGCCACAGCCAGGTGACCCTGAAACGGTTGAGGGCGATGAGGGCGATCGTGACGCCGCCCGCCAGGGTCAGCGCCAGGACGTTGAGTTGGTCGGTGTAGAAGACGGCGATGATCAGGATGGCGACCAGGTCATCGAGAATGGCGATCGCCGTCAGGAAGATCTTCAACGAGGCCGGCGCGCGCGATCCCAGCAGCGACAGGACACCCAGCGCGAAGGCGATGTCGGTCGCCGCCGGGATCGCCCAGCCGCGAAGATGCTCTGGCGTCCCAAGATTGACCGCGCTGTAGATCAGGGCCGGCGCCACGACCCCGCCCAGCGCCGCGACGCCGGGGAGGATCAGGCGCGAGGGCTTCGAGAGCTGTCCGTCCAGCACCTCGCGCTTGATCTCCAGGCCGACCAGCAGGAAGAACACGGCCATCAGACCGTCATTGATCCAGTGCGCGAGGCTTTCGCGCAGGACCAGGCCCGCGATGCTCCCGCCAATTTCGATGTGGAGAACGGCGTTATAGGCCCCGGCCCAGGGCGAATTGGCGACCAGCAGAGCCAAGGCCGCCGCCGCCATCAGGACGTATCCCCCGGCCGCTTCATGATGCAGGAACTCGCGCAGGGCCGAGAGTGCGCGCGTCGAGAGTCTGGGCGTCCAAAGTCTGGGCTTCGGTTCAAATGCCACGGCGGCCTCCAAAAGCATGGGTCAAGCTATCGTGACGTCCGGTTATCGACGGACGCCGGACCGAATTCGCTGGAGGCGCGGCCTGGCCGCATGAAGCGACCTGATATCTGCCGCGCAATCTGGCCATGCCGGCGTCAAGGTCAAGCGAAACCGGCGCGCCCTGTTCCAGGCGTGCGACGGAACAGCCGAGACTAGCCAGCGTGCTCGGCATGATGATGCGATTGCGGAACCTCATCGCCGCATCACGCCCTTGTCCCGCGCAACCTGATGACACCCCGGGCATGGCTTCGGGAAAGAATTGACCTCCGCCACGGCTCGGCACAGAACGTCTTAAGCGTCAGATTCCATCTCGACTGGAACGCGGCGCAAGCGCCCCGGATCGTGGGCCACTGGGGAGAAGACACTTGGATAGACGTCAGTTTCTTGCTGCCTGTGGAATCGGCGCCGGCGGCATGCTCTTGCCCGGCTTCGGCCAGGCGATCGCCGCGCAACAGCTGGTGGAAACCCTCGACGTGGCGGTGAAAAAGCGTCTGGCCGATGCGGCCATGAGCGCCGCGACCGCCGCCGGGGCCCGTTATTGTGACGTGCGCGTCGGCCGCTACCTTCGCCAGTTCATCGTCACCCGAGAGGCCAACGTCCAGGCGGTGACCAATACCGAGTCTAGCGGCGTGGGCGTTCGCGTGATCGCCGACGGCGCCTGGGGCTTTGCCGCCACCAACAACATTTCGGCGGAATCGGTCGCCCAGACCGCCCGCCTGGCCACAATGATCGCCAAGGCCAACGCCAAAAGCCAGACCGCGCCCGTCCGCCTGGCCCCCACCAAGGGGGTCGGCGAGGTGAAATGGGCCACGCCCATCCGCCGCAACGGCATGGAGGTCTCGCTGCAGGAGAAGGTTGACCTTCTGATGCGCGTCAACGGCGCGGCGATGACGGCCGGAGCCAGTTTCGTCAATTCCAGCCTGTTCCTGATCAACGAGCAGAAATACTTCGCCAGCACCGACGGCTCGTACATCGACCAGGACGTCCACCGCATCTGGGCGCCCTTCACGGTGACCGCCATCGACAAGGCCACCGGCAAGTTCCGCTCGCGCGAGGGTCTCTCCGCGCCGATGGGCCTGGGCTACGAGTACCTGGACCCCAGGGCCGAGGACAAGAGCCTCTCGCCCAATGGCATAATCAGCTACGGCAAGTCCTATGACATGGTCGAGGATGCCAAGGCCGCCGCCGTCCAGGCGCGCGAGAAGCTGACGGCCAAGTCCGTCAAGCCCGGCCGCTATGATCTGGTGCTGGACCCCAACCACCTGGGTCTCACGATCCACGAGTCGATCGGCCACCCGCTCGAACTGGACCGCGTCCTTGGCTACGAGGCCAACTTTGCCGGCACCAGCTTTGCGACGCTCGACAAGCGCGAACAGCGCTTCCAGTATGGCAACGAGATCGTCAACGTCGTCGCCGACAAGCTCCAGCCCGGCAGCCTCGGCGCTGTCGGTTATGACGACGAAGGCATTCGTACGAAGAGCTGGCCGCTGATCCAGGACGGCAAGCTGGTCGACTACCAGGCCACCCGCGACCAGGCCCACATGCTGGGCAAGACCGAGTCCGACGGCTGCTCCTATGCCGACTCCTGGTCGACCGTGCAGTTCCAGCGGATGCCCAATGTCTCGCTGCAGCCGGGCAAAAAGAAGATGAGCCTGGACGACATGATCTCGGGCGTCGAGGACGGGATCTACATCCTGGGTCGCGGCTCGTTCTCGATCGACCAGCAGCGCTACAACGCCCAGTTCGGCGGCACTCTGTTCTACGAGATCAAGGACGGCAAGATCACCCAGCCCCTTGAGGACGTGGCCTATCAGATGCGCACGCCCGAGTTCTGGAACGCCTGTACGGCGATCTGCGACGAGCGCGACTACCGCCTGTTTGGCTCCTTCTTTGATGGGAAAGGCCAGCCCAGTCAGGTTTCAGCCGTGAGCCACGGTTCGTCGACCACCCGGTTCGACGACATCAATGTCATCAACACCGCGCGCTCGCTCGGTTGATCGGGTCGAGGGAGACAGTCCAATGAGCATCATGACAGAGGCCGAGGCCAAGACGATCCTCGACAAGGTCATCAAGCTGTCGACGGCCGACGAGTGCACCGCCCAGCTGACCGGATCGGTCGAAGGCAATATCCGTTTCGCCCTCAACAACGTCTCGACCAGCGGCGTGGTCAGCAATACCGATCTGTCGGTCCAGGTGGCGTTCGGCAAGCGCGTCGGGTCGGCGTCGATCAACGAATTCTCGGACGCCGCCCTGGCCCGCGTGGTCAAGCGCGCCGAGGAACTGGCCAAGCTGGCACCGGAGAATCCGGAGTTCGTCACGGCCGTCGAGGCCCAGACCTACAAGCCCAGCGCAACCTTCAGCGCCGCGACCGCCGCGATCACGCCCGACCAGCGGGCCGAGATCGCCCGCGCCTCGATCGCGCCTTGCCGCGCCCAGAACCTGATCGCCGCCGGCTTCCTCAGTGACGAGCAGAGCTTCGTCGCCTTCGCCAACAGCAAGGGCGCGTACGGCTATCAGCGGGCAACCGAGGTCGACTACACCTGCACCGTGCGCACGGCCGATGGCCGGGGCTCGGGCTGGGTCAGCCGCAACCTGCAGGACTCCACCAGCTTCAAGCCGTCCAGCGACATCGAGATCGCGATGCGCAAGGCCAGCGCCTCGGCCGAGGCCCAGTCGCTGGAGCCCGGCAAGTACACGGTCATCCTGGAGCCGGCCGCCGCCTCGGGCCTGATCTCGTTCATGCTCAACTTTTTCGACGCCCGCCAAGCCGACGAAGGCCGTAGCTTCCTGTCCAAGAAGGGCGGCGGCAACAAGCTGGGCGAGCAGGTCTATGATCCGCGCGTCACCTTCACGGCCGACCCCTGGCACTCCGAACTGGCGGTGCTGCCGTGGGACGCCCAGGGCCGGGCCCGCGAGCGCATGCCTCTGGTCGAGAACGGCAAGATCGCCAACCTGCTCTACTCGCCCTATTGGGCCCAGAAGCAGGGCAAGAAGGTTGTGGGCCGGCCAGGCAACATCATCATGTCGGGCGGAACCAAGTCGACCGCCGACCTGGTGCGCGAGACCGAGCGCGGCATCCTGGTGACCCGCACCTGGTACATCCGCATGGTCGATCCCCAGACCGTGCTGCTGACCGGCCTGACCCGCGACGGCACCTTCTACATCGAGAACGGCCAGTTGAAGTACCCGGTGAAGAACTTCCGCTTCAACGAGTCGCCGGTGATCATGCTCAACAACATCGACGATCTGGGCCGGCCGGTTCGGGTCAGCGAGGGCGGTCAGATGCAGTACATGATCCCCCCGATGCGCGTGCGTGACTTCACCTTCACCTCGCTGTCGGACGCCGTCTGACCGGATCACGCATGGCCGGTAACTGCGTAACGCGTTCTGAGTGCCTGCGCCTGCTGACGGGCGGCGTATTGGGGGGCTGGCTTGCCGGCCTCCCGTCCGCCGCCCGCTCGGCGCCCGTCTACGACTTCTGGTTCACGCGCCTGCGCTACGACTCCGGGGACTGGGACGTCGACCAGCGGATGCCGTCCAACATCCTGACCTCGCTGATCGACTACACCAACCTGCGCGTCGACCCGCAGGAGCGGGTGGTGCGGCTGTCGGATCCGGCGATGCTGACGGCGCCGTTCTGCTATCTGGCGGGCCACAAGCTGGTGGAGTTCAGCCCCGCCGAAGCCTCCAATTTCGAGGCCTACGTCCGCAACGGTGGCTTCGTCTTCGTCGACGACTGCAACCACGATATCGACGGCCTGTTCGCCCGATCGTTCGAGCGCCAGATGGCCAGGCTGTTCGGCGCCGAGGCCCTGCGCAAGCTGCCCAACGACCACGCCATCTATCGCAACTTCTTCAAGTTCGACGGTCCGCCCGCCACCAGTTTCGAGCTGAACGGCTGGGGCGACGATCTGGTGCATGACTACCTCAAGGGCATTGAGATCGGCGGGCGCCTGGGCCTGCTCTACAGCAACAAGGATTATGGCTGCGAGTGGGATTACGACTGGCGCAACAAGCGCTTCCTGGCCGAAGACAACACCAAGTTCGCGGTCAACATCGTGCTCTACGCCCTGACCGCCTGATCCCGCCTCTCGCCTGCTCGGAACCGCGATGACCCAGACCCCCACCGAAGCCGATATTGCGCTCAAGCTCGAGCGCCTGGGCCAGTTGCGCGCGGCGATCGGCCAGGCCATCGTCGGACAGGACGAGGTGGTCGAGCAATTGCTGATCGGCCTTCTGGCCGGCGGCCACTGCCTGATCGAGGGCGTGCCGGGCCTGGGCAAGACCCTGCTGGTCCGCACCCTGGGTCAGGCGCTGTCGCTCGAGTTCCGCCGCGTCCAGTTCACGCCCGACCTGATGCCCAGCGACATCCTCGGCACCGAGGTGCTGGAAGAGGATCACGGCACCGGTCATCGCAGCTTCCGCTTCCAGCCGGGCCCGGTCTTTACCAACCTGCTGCTGGCTGACGAGCTGAACCGCACCCCGCCCAAGACCCAGGCAGCCCTGCTCGAGGCGATGCAGGAGCACACGGTCAGCTATGCGGGTGTCACCCATGCACTCTCCGAACCCTTCTTCGTGCTGGCCACCCAGAACCCGCTCGAACAGGCCGGCACCTATCCCCTGCCCGAGGCCCAGCTTGACCGCTTCCTGCTTAACATCCGGGTCGGCTATCCCACGGCCGAGGAGGAACGCGCGATCCTGGCCCTGACGACCGGTGGCACCATCGCCGCGCCGGCCCCGGTGATGACCGGACCCGATATTGTCGAACTGCAGAAATGGGTGCGCCAGGTGCATGTCGGCGAAGGCCTGCTGACCTGGATCACCGCCCTGGTCCGCGCCAGTCGACCCGGCCCCGACGCGCCCGCCGCCGTCCAGACCTATGTCCGCTGGGGCGCCGGGCCACGGGCCGGCCAGGCCCTGGTGCTGGCCGCCAAGGCGCGGGCCCTGCTGCACGGACGGCTGGCCGCCACCCGGGCCGACGTCGTCGCCCTGGCGGCGCCGGTCATGCGCCACCGCATCCTGCTGTCGTTCGCAGCCGAGGCGGAGCGCAAGACCACCGACGACGTCGTCGCCGCCCTGCTGGCCGCCCTTCCGGCGCCGACGCGGGACTGATCGCGGCGCATGTCTCCGTTCGACCTCCCTCCCGACCTGCGCAGCCGCTTGCGACGCCTGTCGCTGGTGCCCCGCGCGGCCGCGATGCTGGTCGGCGACGGCATGCACGCCAGCCGTAACCGGGGCGGCGCAATGGAGTTCGCGCAGTACCGCGCCTATGAGCGCGGCGACGACCTGCGCCGCGTCGACTGGAAGCTCTATTCGCGGTCGGACCGCTTCTTCGTGCGTGAGGCCGAGCGCGAGAGCCCGGTGGCGATCTGGATCGTCCTGGACGCCAGCGCCTCGATGGGTCAGGCCGATGTCGCCCGCCCTGACTGGTCGCGCTTCGACGCCGCCCGGCACCTGGCCGCCGCCATTATCGAGATCGCCCTGCAGCAAGGCGACCGGTTCAGCGTCATCGTCGCCCAGGCGCAAGGGGCGCTGGTCCTGCCGCCGTCCAGCGACAAGCGCCATCGCGATCGTATCCGGCTGGCGCTCGGTCCGCTTCGACCCGGCGGCGTTCCACCCTGGGAGCGGGACGTGCAAACCCTGGGCGAGCGCATTGCGCCCGGCGACATGGCCCTGTTCGTGACCGACGGCTTCGACGAGGCCTGCGTCACGGCCGCCGAGCGTCTCGCGGCGTCCGGTCGCGACGTGTCGTTCATCCAACTGCTGACCGCCGACGAACGCGACTTCCCGTTCGACCGCAGTCTTCGCTTCCGCGACCCTGAAGGCGAGGCCGAGCTGGCCGGCGACGGCCGAGCCCTGCGCAAGGATTTCCTGACGCGCTTCGCCCAGGCCCGGGCTGACCTGCGTGTGCGGCTTGAAGGCCGGAGTGTCCGCTATGTCGAGCACTTCACCGACCAGGATCCGGACCGGCCCATCCAGAAGCTGTCCCAGCCGGCGGTCCCGCGATGACGCCGACCCTGCTCCTGCCAGCCGCCCTGGGCGCCCTGGGCGCCCTGATCGCGATCGCGGTTCCTCTGGCGATCCATATCGCGCGGCGGACCGAGACCCAGACCATCGACTTTTCGGCCCTGCGCTGGCTCAATCCAAACCCAAGGCCGGTGCGGCGGCTGCGGCTGGACGAGCGACGGCTGCTGGCGGTGCGGATCGCCCTGATCGTCGCCATCGCCCTGGTCCTGGCCCGACCCGTGGCGCGACCCTCGAACGATGGCCGGCCTGTGGTCGCCGTCTCGCCAGCGGTCAACATCGCGGAGGTCCCTGATCGGGGCGAGCGCCGGGTCTGGCTCGCGCCCGGCTTTCCCGGCCTTGACCACCCCGCGCCGGCCCTGTCGATCAGCCCGGCCAGCCTCATCCGCCAGCTCGACGCCGAGACGGCCGCCAGGACACAGATCGCCGTGGTCATGCCGCCGGAGCTGACCGGTGTCGACGCCCAGAGACTCTACCTGTCGCGCGAGGTGGACTGGCGGGTCAGCGCTTCGTCGCGCCGGCCCGAACCGGTCGCCGCGCGCGCGCCGCCTGAACTGATCGTTCGCTATTCCCCGGTGGGCGAGGACGCTGTTGCCTACTTCCGCGCTGCGGCGACAGCCCTCGCCGAGCCCGGCCAGCCGCCCGCCTTCGACGCCGCCCCGGTCGATCGCCCCCTGCCCCGCAACGCCCGGTACCTCGTCTGGCTGTCCAGCGCGCCGATGCCAACGGCCATTCTGGACTGGATCGAGGCCGGCGGCGTGGCCCTGCTGGCCCATGACGCGCCCTCGCCTGTCGAGGGCGCGCAGCGGGTGACATGGCGCGACACCGCCGGCGAACCGCTCGCCAGCGCAGGTCGCTTCGGCAAGGGGCGCGTGCTGCGCCTGGTCCGCCCCCTCGAGCCCAGGGCCATGCCTGCCCTGGCCGAGTCCGACTTTCCCGAGGCCCTGTGGTCCCTGCTGGCCCAGCCGCCGGCGCCCGATCGCGTCGCCTCGGCCAACTATGCGCCCACGATACGCCCGACGCCCGACGCCCCACCCTACAACCCCCATCCCGTGGACCTGCGGCCCTGGCTGGCCGTGGTCGTCGCCGCGCTCTTCACAGTCGAGCGCTGGCTGGCCACCCGGCGGCGGCGGCCGGTCGCCGCATGATCGCCGCGCTCTCCCACCACCTGCGGGCCGCCCGCCAGCGGAGCATGCTCGATACGATCGCCGTCGGACTGCCGATCGTTCTGGCCCTCGGCGTCGCAACGTGGCGGCTGGCTGGCGTCACAGCTGCGCTGGGCGCGATGACACTCGGCGCCCTGGCGCTGGGCTGGGCGGCCTGGAAGCGAACCCGCCGCTTCGACCCTGCCTGGCTGACCGCCGCCCTGGACGCCAGCGCCCCCGCCCTTGAGGACAGCAGCGACCTCCTGCTCCGCCCTCGCGAAGCCCTGGAGGGCCTGGCGGCCCTGCAGCAGGCGCGGCTGCAAGCCCGGCTGACAGAAGCCGCGGCCCTCGACCTTCGCCCCGGCTGGTCGCGCCGCTGGATCGCAGCGACCGTCGGCGTCACCGCTGTCGTGATCCTGGCCGTCGCGCTCTGGCCAGCGCCGTACGACGCAGCCGGCCGTCCCGGCGGCGTCCGATCGGCCTCACCCCTGGGCGCGCCCAGGATCGCCGGCGCGCGGCTGCGCATCACACCGCCCGCCTATACCGGCCAGCGCCCATTCGACCAGAGCGGTCTCGACGTGCGCGCCCCCGCCAATTCGCGCGTTGAGTGGGCCGTGAACCTCGTTCCCAGCCCCGACGCCGCCACCCTGAGCTTCCCGGGCGAGGCGTCTTCATCCCTTCGTCGACAAGGCGGACGCTGGCTGGGCGATCGGGTCTTCGCGCGGTCGGCGCTGTATCGGATCGAGGCCGAAGGCCTGCCCCGTCAGCGCCTGCATCGGCTGGAGATGATCCCAGACGCCGCGCCGGTGGTGCGTGTCCTGATGCCAGACAGCGCCCTGACTCTCACAGCGCCCGGCCAGACGCGCTGGGCTCCCGTCTTCGAGGTCCGTGACGACTATGGGGTCACGGCCAACGCCCTGCTGCGCGTGACGGTCACCAAGGGCGAGGGCGAGACCATCACCACGAGCGAGCGGACCCTGTCCCTGAGCGGTCAGGGCGACGCACGGCTCAAGCGTTTCGCCGCCGGCCTCGACCTGGCGCGCGAGGGCCTCGAACCCGGCGGCGACATGATCGTCCAGTTGATCGTCAGCGACAATCGCGCGCCCGCGCCCCAGACGGTCGAGGGACCTAGCATCATCCTGCGCTGGCCCGCCGCCATGGGCCTGGCCGACGGGCTCGAGGGCATGGCCCGCCAGATCCTGCCGGTCTATTTCCGCAGCCAGCGCCAGATCATCATCGACGCCGAGGCGCTGATCGCCCAGCGCGGCCAGATCACGCCGGACGCCTTCCTCGACCGGTCCAACGGACTGGGCGCCGACCAGGCCCAGCTTCGCCTGCGCTACGGACAGTTCATGGGCGAGGAGGCCGAGGGCGGCGGCGGCGGTCTGTCCATCCCGACCAATGACGCGCCCGCGCTGGATCTGCCGACCAACGACGGCCCCGCGTCGGCCCCGACCAAGCCCGAGCCCGTGGAAAAACACAGCCCCGACGACGGCCACGACCATGGCACCGAGCCTGCGACCTTCGGCGAGATGGGCGATGTGGTCGCCAAGTTCGGCCATGCACACGACACCGGCGACGCCGCCACCCTGTTCGATCCGGGAACGCGCTCGACCCTTGCCCAGGCGCTGGATGCCATGTGGGACTCCGAACGCGCCCTGCGTCAGGGCAAGCCCCGGGACGCCCTGCCTCACGCCCATCGGGCGCTGGACCTGCTGAAAAACGCCCAACAGGCCACGCGCATCTTTCTGGCGCGCGCGCCGTCGAAAATGCCGCCGGTGGATTTTTCCCGCCGCCTGACCGGCAAGCGCGACGGCATCGTCTCGGGCCGACTCGCTCCAGTGGCGCGCGATCCCGCCGACACGCCCGCCGTTGAGGCCTGGCGCACGCTCGGCGAGACCCTGCCCGGCGCGCCCCTGCGCCTGGAGGCCCTGGCGCGCTGGGTGAGCGCTAACCAGAAACGCCTTGCCGATCCCCTGGCCCTCTCGGCGCAGATCGACACTGTTCGCAATGAACCCGGCTGCCACGACTGCCGTCAGAAGCTGCGCGCGCTTCTGTGGACGGCGCTGGAGCGACCGCCGGCCGGCGTCCTGCGTCGCGCTCCGGCCGACGCCCGCGGCCGCCGCTATCTGGACGCCCTGCGATGATCGGCGATCTCCAGATCTGGACGGCGGCCTTGATCGCCGTGGCCGTCGGCGGCGGCGTTGTCCGGCTGGCGCTTCGGCGTCGGTCGGCGGCGGCGGCGGCGCGCGGTCCTGCATGGCGCTTCGCCACCCTGGTCGGCCTGCAGATCCTCGGGGGTGTCTTTCTGCACCTGACGCTCTTCCCCCCTTCGGTGGGGACATCCCCCGGACGCTTGGTGATCGCCACGCGCGGGGCGCCGCCGACGCTGAGTGCTACCGGTGACGTGCTTGTCGCCCTGCCGGAGGCCGGCGCGGCGCCGGGCGCCATCCGCGTTCCCGATCTCGGCACGGCCCTGCGCCTCTATCCCGAGATCGGACGGCTGCGCATCGAAGGCGAGGGCCTGGCGCCCCGCGACCAGATCCCCCTGGACCGGCCCGCAGAGTTCTTTCCCTCGCGAGCGCCTCGCGGCCTCATCGACCTGACCTTGCCCGACCCGGTCGCCCCCGGCGCGCGCTTCAGCGTGTCTGGCCAGATCGGCGCGCTGAAATCGGGCGCGGTCGAACTGCTCGACCCGGCCGGATCGGTCGTCGACCGCGCCGAGGTGAAGGCCGGCCAGCGCTTTGCCCTGTCCGCTGCGTCGCGGGCCGCCGGGCTGGCACTGTTTGATCTGCGCCTGAAGGACGCTGCGGGCCGGCGGGTCGAGCACATCGAGATCCCGGTCCAGACACGCGCGCAACGACAGCCCCGCGCGCTCGTCCTGGCCGGCGCCGCGAGCGCTGAAACCAAGTATCTCCGCCGCTGGGCCCAGGACGCGGGCATCGCGCTGAGCGTCGAGATCGATGTCGGCGGTGGCGCGCGTCTGGGCGATCCGCCAACGCCGCTGACGCGAGCGGCCCTGGCCGAGGTCGATCTCGTCGTCGTCGATGATCGCCGCTGGGAGACTCTGTCGCTTGGGGAGCGGGCCGCCCTCGGCGGCGCGGCGCAGGATGGTCTTGGTCTGCTGCTGAGAACCACGGGGCAGCTCTCCGACACCACCCGACGCGAATGGGGCGCGTTGGGCATGGCAATCGTCGGTGGCGACGATGCGCGAGCCTTCCGTCTCGGGGGATCGGCCCGGCCCGCCGCGCTCGAACTCAACCGGCTTGGCCAGGTGCAGACCGCGCGTGACAGCGTGCCGATGATCCGGGACGCGGCCGGCGCCGCCCTCGCCGCCTGGCGGCCGCGCGGCCAGGGCCGGGTAGGCCTGTGGATCGTGGCCGACAGCTATGCTCTGACCCTGACCGGCCAAGGCGACCGCTATGGCGAACTCTGGAGCGAGCTCGTTTCGACCCTGGCTCGACCCGGCGAGCCTACAGGCGTGCGCCTGGACGCGATTGCAAAGCCAGGTGAGCGCGCGGTGCTGTGCCCGGTCTCCGAACAGGTTCGCGTCATCGACCCCGAGGGCGTCGAAAGCCGGCCGCGCCTCGATCCGGCGACCGGACCCGCAGCCTGCGCCGCCTACTGGCCCCGCCGGTCTGGATGGCACAGGATTGTGGACGGCGATGTCGAGGCGGCGGTGTATGTCCACCCCGCCGATGCGGCCCCCTCGCTGGCGCACAGCGCCAACCGGCAGGCGACGCTGGATCTGGCGGAAGCCTCCGCCGGGCGCGAAGCGGGGGCGGTCATGGCTGCTCCCGGATCGCCCTGGCCCTGGGCCGCGAGCCTGCTCGCCGTGCTGGGTTTGCTGTGGTGGCTAGAGCGACGATCGGCGCCGGGTCGGCGGCTCGCCGGGCGTTAGGGGCGTTTCGTGACCACGCGCTCTCGGTTTCATAAAGAGTGCATGGCAACACAACCTCCCAGCGATTGACGTCAAAGCGTCATGCAGTCCCGATAGTCGAAGCTCGACCGCTGGAGAACCTATGCTCAATCTCATCGTCGCCCTGTTTCTAGGCCTCGCATCCTCGGTTCTGGCCGCCTGCCCCAAGGGCGACCTGGCCTGCGCGCGGTCGCGGCTGGACGCCGATCTGCGGATGAACGACCTGACAGCTGTGGGCACCCACAACAGCTACAAGCTGGCGATCCCGGCCGACGAGATGGCCATCATGGTCGCCGCGCGCGGCCCGGCGGCCCTGGGCATCGACTATGCGCACCGACCCCTGGCCGAGCAGCTGGACGCAGGGGCGCGTCAACTGGAGATCGACGTTGTCGCCGACCCGCAAGGCGGGCGCTATGGGCGGCCGCTGACCGCCCTGGGGAGCGGCGCGACCCTGTCACCCGACTACGCAGCGTTGCTGGCCCAGCCGGGCTTCAAGGTCCTGCACATCCCAGATGTCGACTTTCGCTCCTCGTGCCCCACCTTCGTGGCCTGCCTCTCGCTGGTGAAGGCCTGGTCCGTGGCCCACCCTGAACATGCCCCCATCCTGATTCTGATCAATGCCAAGGACGGCCCCGCCAGCTTTCCCGGTGGCGTGACGCCCTTGACCTTTGACGAAAAGACCTTCGACGCGCTGGACGCCGAGGTTCGCACCGTGTTCGCCGAGGCCGATCTGATCACCCCCGACCGGGTGCGTGGCCAGCACGCCACCCTGCGCGAGGCCGTGCTGGCCAAGGGCTGGCCCAGCCTCGGCGCGTCGCGCGGCAAGATCTTCTTCGCCCTTGATGAAAGTCCCGAGAAGGTGGCGCTCTATCGCGGCGCCCGTCGTTCGCTGGAAGGCCGGGCGATGTTCGTCAATACTGACGAGGCTTCACCGGCGGCGGCCTATCTGACCCTGAACGATCCGATCGCCCAGAAAGACCGCATTGCCGCCGCCGTGAAGGCCGGCTTCATCGTCCGCACGCGCGCGGACGTCGACACCCGGGCGGCGCGGGCCAACGACATCAGCCAGCGCAGCGCCGCCCTGAGCAGCGGCGCGCAATATGTCTCCACCGACTATATCTGGGCCGACCCGCGCTTTGCCGGCGGCTATGCGGTGCGGCTACCGGACGACGACGTGGCCGTCTGCAATCCCGTACGCACAGCCGGGCGCTGCGACGGCCTGGCGCTGGAGGCCCTGACGGGCGCGCCAGGACGGGGACCTCGGCCATGAGCAGCGACCTGACCTGACGACCCTTCTGCCCCGCCGCCCTCTATGCGCGCGGCCAGGACTGCGCCGAGAGCCACGATGTCAGCGGTTAGCACACCTTCAGCGCGACGGAGGCCGGGCGACAGGCGGACGCCCGGTCGAAGCATAGCCAGCCAGACCGGCGATTGCCGACAGGGCCTCTATGTCGAAGGCCAGTTCCAGGGCGTCGGCGATCTCGTCCAGAGCGGCGTAGACGCGAAGGCTTTGGTCCAGACCATCCGATGCCACGCCCAGCGTTTCCAGAAAGGCCAGGCGCGCCGAGCCCTGGTTGAAGAGGCCATGGACGTAGCAGCCCATGATCCGGCCATCGGCCGATACCGCGCCATCTGTGGTGCCGCTATCCATCAGCAGCATCGGGCGCTCTGAGCCGATCGTGCGCCCAACATGCATCTCGTAGCCCTCGAAGCGTCCGCCGGCCCCGGCCAGTCGGCCCGAGGCGGGAGCGAGTACCTTGTCGCCGGTCAGGACGGTGTCGACCTCCAGAAGACCGAGGCCCTCGACGTGCTCCGGCGGCCCTTCGACGCCATCGGGATCGCTCAGGGTCCGTCCCAGCATCTGGTAGCCACCACAGACACCCAGCACCCTCCCCCCGCGCCGAACATGGGCGGCAAGGTCGATATCCCAGCCCTGGGCGCGCAGGAACGCCAAGTCTGCCAGGGTCGCCTTGGTGCCGGGCAGGATCACCAGATCCGCATCGCCCGGCAGGGGTTGGCCGGGCGGCACAAAGCTGAAATCAACGTCCGGCTCGACGCGCAGGGCGTCGAAGTCGTCGAAATTGGCAATGCGTGACAGCATGGGCGCAACGATCTTCAAACGCCGCCCCTCGCCCGGCCTTGACCGGTCAAGGACCACGGCGTCCTCAGCAGGCAGCGACCGGGCGGACGAGAGCCAGGGGGCCATGCCAAGATCGGCCCAGCCCGTGCGCCTGACGATCTCTGTCCTCCCGTCATCGAACAGCGAGGGATCGCCTCTGAACTTGTTGATCAGGAAGCCCTTGATCATGGCGCGGTCCAGATCATCGAGCACCGCGTGCGCGCCGACCAGGGCGGCGATGACATGGCCTCGATCAATGTCACCGACCAGAACGACCGGTACGTTCGCGGCGCGCGCAAAGCCCATGTTGGCGATGTCGCCGGCGCGGAGATTGGTCTCGGCCGGGCTGCCTGCGCCCTCGACGATCACCAGGTCGCATTGCGCCTCAAGACGACGGAAGCTCTCAAGAACGGTGTCGAGAAGCGCGCCCTTCTGCGCCTGATAGCCGCGCGCCTGCCAGGTTCCCGCCATCTTGCCCAGCACCACCAGCTGGGCGCCGACGTCGCTCTGGGGCTTGAGCAGGACCGGGTTCATGTCGACGGTCGGCGGCGTGCGACAGGCCATGGCCTGCAGCGCCTGGGCGCGGCCGATCTCACCGCCGTCCGCCGTGACGGCAGCATTGTTGGACATGTTCTGCGGCTTGAACGGCCGCACGCTCAGGCCGCGATTGGTGAACAGCCGGCACAGGCCCGCGACAAGTACGGACTTGCCGACATCTGATCCACACCCCTGAATCATCAAGGCGGCCAGGTCAGTTCTCCCAAGAAGCGTCAGGCAGAGGCGCGGCGACCGTCCCTCGTGGGCACGGCCGCCGCGCAACGGTTGGCTCTAGAACTTGGCGCGAACGCCGACGAAGGCGCCGCGTCCTGGCGCCCCATAGTTTCGGATGGTCTGATAGTCCTTGTCGAAGGCGTTTTCGACCCGCCCATACACTTCAAGAGTGTCGTTGATCGGATAGGACGCTCGCAGGTCGAGCAGCGTATAGCCGGCGACAGTTACAGTGTTGGCTTCGTTGTTGAACGTCTTGCCGACATGACGCGCGGCAATGGTGGTGTTCAGACCGACCGGCCAGCGATAGGTCGCCGACAGATTGGCCAGGTTCTTGGGCCGGCGAGTCAACTGCCTGCCGGTATTCGCGCCCGAGGCGTTTTCGGACGCCGTATAGGTGTAGTTGCCGGCCAGGGTCAGGCGGCTAGTCGCCTCGAACTGACCGATCAGCTCCAGACCCTTGGCCTGCGTCTTCTGGATGTTCTTGTAATAGCCGAACCGGAAGACGCCGCCCGGGTTGCACGGGGCGTCCGTCGCGCCGAACGAGCACGAGAAGAAGCGGATCTCGTTATCGGCCTCGCGGGCGAACACCGTGGCCGAGACCCGGGCCTTGCCGTCCAGAAGGCGCTGCTCCACCCCGGCGTCCCAGCTGTCGAACTCTTCGGGGCTCAGGTCCAGATTGCCGTATTCGCTAAAGAGCTCGTAAAGGCCAGGGGCCCGGAAGCCCTGGCCGAAGCTGGCCCGCAGCACGGTATTGCCCTCGTTCAGCGCCCAGGCGGCCGAGACCTGGCCCAGGCTGTGGCGGCCATAGGTGTCGTGATCCTCGTAACGCAGACCGCCCGTCAGGGTCAGACCCGGAACGACCTCGGCCTGAAGCTGGCCATAGACGCTATCGACGCCGACGCGGCCGGTGCGGAAGGCCGGATTGGGCTTTGTCAGGCTCGGCGAACGGGTTTCCATCCGCGACCGCTCGCTTTCGGCGCCGAAGGAGGCCGTGAGCGTCTCGCTGAGCGCGAAGGCTCCTTGATAGTCCCAGCGCTTGTTCCGGCCGGTGGAGTCGAAGGTCAGCGGCACGGCGGGACGAGCCGGATTGATGTTCTCGCGAGCGGTGTCGGTGTAGCCGTAGGCGATACGATTGGTCCACCGCCCGTCCAGCAGGGCGAAGTTCAGACCGGTATAGATCACCAGTTCCTCGGTCCGGCCAAACTCGGCGGAGTCGGTGTTGAAGCCGTCGAAGTCGTTCTTGCCGCGCGAATAGACCGAGCGGACCTCGGCCGAGACCGCGTCGCTGAAGGCGAACCGCACGCGTCCGGACAGGCCGGTGTTCTGGTAGCCGTCCTTCTCCTTGCCGGGCGCATAGGACGTGAACCCGTCGGTGGTGTAGTAGCTGCCTGCCAGACGCCAGGTCAGGCGTTCGGCGACCCCGCCGGCGCCGGCGCGGATATAGGCGGTGCCACGCGCGCCGCCTTCGACGCTGGCATTGCTCTTGAACGCTTCGGTCGGTTCGGCGGTGACCATGTTGACCACGCCGCCGATGGCCTGGCTGCCCCACAGGGTCGACTGGGCGCCGCGCAGCACCTCGATTCGCGAGACATCGCCGACCAACAGGTTGCCGGAATTGTAGCCGCCCTGGGTCGAGGACGGATCGTTCAGCTTGACGCCGTCGATCAGCACGACGGTGTGCTGGGTTTCCGCGCCCCGGATATAGAGGCTGGTCGCCGAACCGGGTCCACCATTGCGGGCGAAGGTGACGCTGGGCGTCTGGGCCAGAAGCTCTACCGCCGTCGTGGCCTGGCTGGCCTTGATGGCCTCGGGCGTCAGAACGGTGATAGAGGCGCCGACCTTCTGAATCGGTTGCACCGACCGCGTGGCAGTGACCACCAGTTCGGCCACGGCCGTGGCCCCGATCCTGCCGGCGACGTCGGTTTCAGGAGCCTTCTGTTCTTCGGCCATGGCGGCCCCGGAGATCAGGATAGTGGATAGTGCGCTGGAGCACAGAAGCGCTCGGATCATGGTCTTTCCCTTTGAATGACCCGCGCACGTCCTCAGGCCCCAAACGCAAGGAAGCGCCCACGGCGAGAGGCCGCGACGCGGCCTGACTGACATGTCGTTTCGCGGGAAATCCCGTTCGTTCGGCGCACCCCGGCCGGACGATGAACGACTACGTCGGGCAGGTCTCCTGGCTCACGGGTCTAGGCTTGGCGCGTCGCCTTCCCAGGACCGAGGTCCCAGTGGCATGTGACGCGTAAGCTCGCCGCTTACAGTTGCGGGGGCAGCCGGGGTTTTGAACCCCGTTCCCTATTCATCCTCTTGCGAGGAACCTGACGCGAACGCAGCCCTATAGGCTGCGCCGCACACCGTCAATCCAGAGTTCCCGGCGACGGAAAATGGCTGGAGTCGCGCTGTCGGTCTTCCGGTCGAGCGTTCGTCGCGCGGACTGGCGGCCGGTCTGCTAGACTGGGCCTGATCTGATCGACCCTCGAATCCGGAGTGAATGGCATGCGTTTCCTGGCTCTTGGCCTGACGGTTTCGATGTCGATCCTGGCTGGCTGCGCGACGCCGCCCAGCGCCCCGGACGCGGTGCCGCTGGCGGCCTTTTTCGACTGCGCGCGCGACAGGGGCGTCCTGATTTCGGCCCACCGTGCGGTACTGGACGACACGACGCCGGAAAACTCACTGGCCGGCATTCGCGCCACCGGGACGGCCATCCGCCCTGCCCTCCTCGAGATCGACGTGACCAGAACGCGGGACGGCGCACTGGTGCTGATGCACGACTCCACTCTGGACCGCACCACCACGGGCCGCGGCCGCGTGGCTGACAACACCCTGGAGCAGGTCCGTGCCGCGCGTCTGATCGACGGGGCCGGCAAGGTCACGGATGCGCCGCCGCCCACCTTGCGCGAGGCGCTGGATGCGGCCGGCGCGGTCGGCGCGATCGTGACGCTGGACTTCAAGAGTTCGGGCGCGGAAGGCGACGTCCTCACCCGGCAGGTGATCGCAGAGACCCGCGCCGCACGCGCCCAGGGACGGGCGGTGCTGATCGTCTACAACGACGCTGACGCCCTGCGCCTGGCGGCCCAGGCCCCCGAGATGATGATCTCCGTGCCCGTGTCCGGTCTGGACCATCTGGCCAGCCTGACCCGCGGCGGGCTGCAGGCCAATCGCATCCTGGCCTGGACGGGAACCCGCGCCGAGAACCCGACGCTGTGGGCGGACCTTCGCCAGGCCGGCGTGGAGCCGATGTTTGGAACCCTGGGCGCGCCGGACCGTCGCGCGGACGACCGCTACGCGGCGGACGGCAATCCCAGCGAGTATGGCGATCTGGCCAGGGCCGGCGTCGCGGTGATCGCCACCGATACTCCCAAGGTGGTCTGGGCGGTACTGGCGAAGGCGGTGAGGGCGCCTGCGGCCTGCAAGCTTGGCTGATCCTCACCCCCAACGTCCGCCCCGCGTGAAGATCCGAACAAACGTTTGGGATGGGCTCAACGGGCTCTGGCGTTTTGATCCGGTTGGCCGCACAGTTTCAGACAAGGGGATCAGATCCGGAGTTCCGACGATGAAAATCTTAACTGCGATCCTGGCCTTGGGCGCGACGATCGCTGGCCCGGCCCTCGCCGCGCCCCAGGTCGCGACAGTTCGCGTCTCGATCGGACCCGAATTGGCCAAGAAGACCCAGACCCTGGATGCGCGCGAGTTCGACTATCTGACCCGCGAACTCAAGCGCTCCGTCGAGAAGAGACTTGATCGCTCGGGCGCTCTGGATCCAGCCGGCGGTGAGCTGGACCTCGTCATCGAGGACGCCAGACCCAATCGCCCCACCATGCGGGAAATGAGCGCCAAGCCGGGGCTTTCCTACCAAAGCTTCGGTGTCGGCGGGGCCCGGGTCAGCGGCGAATACCGGGCCGCCTCGGGCGCCCGCACCCCAGTGGCCTACAGCTGGTACGAAACCGATATTCGCTGGGCCCAGTACAATGGCACCTGGAGCGACGCCGACGAAGCGTTCGACCGGCTGGCCGTTCGATTGGCCAAGGATGAGTTCGGCGACCGCTAGCACAGCATTAATGGGCGGCCACGCCCAATGAGTTCAAAAGGCGGGAACCAACCCGTCGTGTTCGGGAGAGGATTAAGCGGAATGACCGATCGACCATCGTCCTGGTCTCTGGCGGCGTTCGCCGCCCCCTGCCTCCCCCTTGCAGCGCTGGGCCTGCCGCTGGTGGTCTATCTGCCGGAATTCTATGTCAGCGAACTGGGCCTGTCGCTGGGCGCAGTCGGTGCTGCCTTCCTGATTGTCCGGCTGATCGACATCGTCTTCGACCCGATCATCGGCGGCATCATGGACCGCACAGGAACCCAGTGGGGGCGGTTCAGGCCCTGGCTGGTGGCGGGTTCACCCCTTGTGATGCTCGGTGCGTTCGGCCTGTTTATGGCCCAGCCCGGTATCGGACCGGTCTATCTCTGGCTCTGCCTAATCGTCGTCTATGCCGGCTATTCGATGATGGCGCTGTCCCACACCGCCTGGGCCGCCGTGCTTTCGACCGACTATCAGCAGCGCTCGCGCGTCTATGGCTGGTGGCAAGCCGGCAATGTGCTGGGGATGATCCTGGTACTGACCCTGCCGCCGATCATCGCCCTGGCGTTCAACGGCGATCACGCTGCGGGCATACGCTCGATGGGCTGGTTCATCGTCCTGCTGATCCCGCTGACCGTGCTGCTGGCGACCCGCACGGTCGGCGAGCGCCAGGCACCCGTCGTGCGGCATCGCTCCGGACTGACCCAGTATTTCGCGCTGCTGAAGCGCAGCTCGACCCGCAAGCTCCTCGTCGCCGATCTGCTGATGGGCCTGGCACCCGGCATCGCAGGAGCCCTGTTTTTCTTCTTCTTCGAGCGCATCAAGGGCTTCGACAAGACCGAGGCCGGCATTCTGCTGCTGGTCTATTTCGTGGCCGCTTTGGCTGGTGCGCCGCTGTGGCCGATGCTGGCCCGGCGCATCGGAAAGCATCACGCCCTGGCTGTGGCGTCTGTCGCCTACGCTGCGGTTCAGGTCTGCGCGGTGCTGACGCCCGCCGGCAATACGGGGGCGGGCATGCTGGTGCTGATCCTCGCCGGCCTGCCCTATTCCGCCGCGCCCTTGCTGGTCAGGTCCATGATGGCCGACATCGGCGACGAAGAACGGCTGGCCAGCGGTGCCGACCGGACGGGGCTGCTCTATGCCCTGGTCAGCGGCACCGTGAAGCTGGGCCATGCCCTGGCCATCGGCGCCTTCCCCTTGCTGGCGCTGTTGGGCTTCGACCCAAAACTGCCCACAGCCGAGGGCGAAACGGCTCTGGTCGCGCTCTACTCCGTGGTTCCAGCCGCTATGGGCCTTGTGGTCGCCGCCGTCATGCTGCGCTATCCGCTCGACGCGACTCGCGTCGCCGAGATCCAGCGCCAGCTCGCGGCCAGGGACGCGGCGGCGCCGTCGCACCACGAGCCTGAACCGGATACCCATGCCGCCCTCGCCACCCCCGCCGAGTGACGCCGAACACCCACTGTTCGCCCTGATCGAGATCATGGCCCGCCTGCGCGATCCCGTGGGCGGCTGCCCGTGGGACCAGCAGCAGACCTTCGCCAGCATAGCGCCCTACACGGTCGAGGAGGCCTATGAGGTCGCCGACGCCATCGAGCGCGGCGATCTGGGGGATCTGAAAGAGGAGTTGGGAGACCTGCTTCTGCAGGTGGTCTTCCACGCCCGCATGGCCCAGGAGCAGGGCGCGTTCGACTTCGCCGGCGTGGCCGCGGCCATCTCCGACAAGATGATCCGCCGCCATCCACATGTGTTCGGCGACCATGCCTATGACGACCAGGCCGCTCAGACAGCCGGCTGGGAAGCCCTGAAAGCCCAGGAGCGCAAGGCCAAGGCCAAGACGGGCGTTCTCGACGACGTGCCGGCGGGTCTTCCCGCCCTGACCCGGGCGGTGAAGCTGACCAAGCGCGCTGCCCGCGTCGGCTTCGACTGGCCCTCGACCAAGGAGGTGCTGGACAAGCTGCGCGAGGAGATCGCCGAGCTGGAAGTCGAGATCGAGGCCGGCGACCGGGCCAAGGCCCGCGAGGAACTGGGCGATCTGCTGTTCGTCTGCGCCAACCTGGCCCGCAAGCTGGATGTCGAGCCCGAGGACGCCCTGCGCGCCACCAACGCCAAGTTCAGCCGGCGCTTCGCCTATATCGAAGCGGCCTTGGCAAGGGACGGACGAACGCCCGATCAGTCTGATCTGGCGGAGATGGACGCGCTGTGGGACGCCGCCAAGCTCGACGAAAAGAAAGGTTAGGCGACGACCATCACGAAGGCGTCGGGAAACTGGCGCTCGAACCGGCCCAGCGCCTGGGTATCCAGTCGTGCGACGATCGTCACACCGCCCTCCGCCTCATCCTCGCGGCTGAGCACGCGGCCGTTGCGATAGATCCAGGCCAGGGCTTCGCCCTCCCCCGCCGCAATTCGGATGGCGATGGGCGGGGAGTCGTCGATCAGGCCGCTGATGCGCTTGAGCAGCGCTTCGCAGCCCTCGCCCGTGACCGCCGAGACGGCCGAGGCTTCGCTGCGCCTGGCGCTGCCTTCAACCTCCTCGCGGTCCTCCTCGGGGACGAGGTCGATCTTGTTCCAGACCTCGACCACGGTCTTGCCTTCGTCGAAGGTGACGCCCAGCTCGGCCAGCACCGTCTCGACGTCACGGGCCTGGGCCACGCTGTCGGGATTGGCGATGTCGCGGATGTGCAGCACGACGTCGGCCTCCTGCACCTCTTCCAGCGTGGCGCGGAACGCCTCGACCAGTTCGTGCGGCAGGTCGGAGATGAAGCCCACGGTGTCCGACAGGATCGCGGGACGGCCATCGGGCAGCTTCACCGTCCGCAGGGTCGGATCCAGGGTGGCGAACAGCATGTCCTTGGCCAGGACTTCGGCCTGGGTCAGCCGGTTGAACAGCGTCGACTTGCCGGCGTTGGTGTAGCCCACCAGGGCCACGGTCGGGTACGGGACCTTCTTGCGGGCCTTGCGATGCAGAGTGCGGGTGCGGCGCACCTCTTCCAGCTCGCGCTTCAGCTTCAGAATGTTGTCGGCGATCAGGCGCCGGTCGAGTTCGATCTGGGTTTCGCCTGGACCGCCGGTGTTGCCGGTGCCGCCGCGCTGGCGCTCAAGGTGGGTCCAGGTGCGGACCAGGCGCGAGCGTTCATAGTCCAGCCGCGCCAGCTCGACCTGCAGCTTGCCTTCGCGCGTGCGGGCGCGACGGGCGAAGATCTCGAGAATCAGCCCGGTCCGGTCCACGACCTTGACGTTGAGCCCGCGCTCCAGATTGCGCTGCTGCACGGGCGTCAGCTGGTCGTCGAACACCGCAACGTCGATCTTCTCGACCTCGCAGATCGCCGCGAACTCCTCGATCTTGCCCTTGCCGAACAGCGTCGCGGGGGTGACCGCGCGCAGGGGCGCGATCACCGTCTCGACGACATTCAGATCGAGGGCCAGCGCCAGGCCGACCGCCTCCTCCAGGCGCGACTTAGGGTCACGCGCCAGGGCGGCGGCCGGGCCTCGCAGAGGCCGCACCGGGTGGATGACGAGCGCCTTAAGAACCGGCGCGGCGTGGTCTACGGATTTTGAGGATTTGGACAAGCGTCTCTAATTCAATCGTCGGAGTCGGCGCTCGGCTCGTACAGCTGGACGGGCTGGGCCGGCATGATGGTCGAGATGGCGTGCTTATAGACCAGTTGCGACTGGCCGTCGCGACGCAGCAGGACGCAGAAGTTGTCGAACCAGCTGACAACGCCCTGAAGCTTGACGCCATTGACGAGGAAAATGGTGAGCGGCGTCTTGGACTTGCGCACGCTGTTCAGGAACGTGTCCTGCAAATTTTGTTTCTTTTCGGCAGACATGGGGGTTCCCCTCTTATTGTTTCGGAGGGCAAAGCACCCTCCACACAAACAAGGTCATGCTAGATCATTTTCCACTGAACGCGATCACCATTCGGTGGAAAAATGCGCCCTGCGTCGAATTCGCGCTGTTTCAGACCAGTCGTTTTCGACCAATCCTTCAGACCGCTTTTTCACGAGCGCGCTGGATATAGAGACGCCGAAGCCGCGTCGCCACCGGGCCGGGCGCCCCATCGCCAACCTTGACGCCATCGACGCTGACGATCGGCATTACCAGGGTACCGGCCCCTGTGATGAAGGCCTCCCGCGCGCCTTGCGCCTCGGCGATGGTGAAGGGCTTTTCGTTGATCGGCAGGCCCGCTTCGCGGATCACCTCGAACAGGGTGGAGCGGGTCACGCCGTGCAGGATGTTGGCCTGGGTGTCGCGCGTGCGCAGATGACCTTCGGCGTCGACGATCCAGGCGTTGGATGACGCGCCCTCGGTCACCAGCCCAAGGTCATCGACGAACCAGGCCTCGATCGCGCCGCGCTCACGGGCCGCCTGCTTGGCCAGGGCATTGGGCAGCAGACCGACCGACTTGATGTCGCAGCGGCCCCAGCGGTTCTCGGGAACGCTGATTACCGCAGCGCCCTGCGCCGCCTTGCGCTCGGCCAGCTGAGGATCGGTCGACTTGGCCGTGACCACCATGGAGGGCGCAACAGCGGGATTGGGAAAGGCGTGGTCCCGACGGGCGACGCCGCGCGTCACCTGCAGATAGACCAGACCGTTGCGCACCCTATTGCGGCGCACCGCTTCGCGAAGCACGACGCTCAGGGCCGCCTGCCCCATGGGATGGGCGATGCGCAGTGAGTCAAGGCTGCGCCAGAGCCGGGCGAAATGACCCTGGGCGTCGGCCAGCTTGCCGTCGAACACCGCCCAGACTTCATAGACGCCGTCGGCCAGCTGATAGCCGCGATCCTCGATATGCACGGCAGCGTCGCCGTGCCGGACGAAGCGGCCGTTCACATAGGCAAAACGCGACATCTAGTCTTCCTCGTCCGCCCGCGCGCCAGCGACGCCCAGGGACTTGAGCTTGCGGTGCAGCGCCGAGCGCTCCATGCCGATGAAATTGGCGGTACGCGAGATGTTTCCGCCAAAGCGCAGGATCTGGGCGTTCAGATACTCGCGTTCGAACAGCTCGCGCGCCTCGCGCAGCGGCAAGGCGATGATCCGCTCGGCCCCGATCGCGCCGGCGTGGCCGGCCGAAGGCTGTTCGGCACCGGCCAGCATCTCGGCGGTGATCAGCTCGCCGGGCTCGCCGGCCGCCAGGATCAGCATGCGTTCGACGTTGTTGCGCAGCTGACGGACATTGCCCGGCCAGGTCTGCACCTGCAGCGTCGCCAGCGCGTCATCGCCCAGCTGCCGACGCGGCAAGCCTGTCGCCTCAACGATGCGGTCGATGAAGAAGCTGATCAGTTCCGGAATGTCTTCGCGACGCTCCGACAGTCCCGGCACCCGCACGGGCACCACGTTCAGGCGGTGAAACAGGTCCTCGCGGAACCGTCCCGCCGCGATCTCGTCGCGCAGGTCGCGAGAGGTCGAGGAAATGACGCGAACATCCACCTGAACGTCACTGTCGCCGCCGACCCGCCGGAAGCGTTGCTCGACGAGGACCCGCAGGATGCGGCTCTGGGTCTCGCGCGGCATGTCGGCCACCTCGTCGAGATAGAGAGTGCCGCCATGGGCCCGCTCGAACACACCGATCTTGCGCGGACGACCACCCTCGCCTTCCTCGCCGAACAGCTCGACGTCGAGACGCTCGGGGGCCATGCCCGCCGCGCTGACCGCCACGAATTCCTGCCGGGTCCGGGCGCTGGCGCCGTGGATCAGCCGGGCCACGAGCTCCTTGCCCGCGCCAGGCGGTCCGGAGACCAGAACCCGGCTGTTGGCCGGAGCCACCTTGGCGATCATCTGGCGAAGGGCCTGGGCGGCGGCCGATTTTCCCATCAGACCGTCTGAGGTGAAGCTCTGGGCGCGCAGCCTGCGGTTCTCGCGCTTGAGGCCTGCCGCCTCCAGCGCACGCTCGACCACCAGCAACAGCCGATCCGACTTGAACGGCTTTTCCAGGAACTCGTAGGCACCGCGCTTGATGGCGCTGACGGCGGTCTCGATATTGCCGTGGCCTGAGATCATGATCACCGGCAGGTCAGGGTCGAGCTCCTTGACCATGTCGAGCAGTTCCAGGCCGTCCACGCCTCCGCCCTGCATCCAGATGTCCAGCACCAGCAGGGCCGGTTTGCGGGCGCGCAGGGCCGCCAGCGCCTGATTGGAATCAGCGGCGGTTCGCACGGCATAGCCCTCGTCCTCAAGGATGCCGGCCACGAGGTCGCGGATGTCAGCCTCGTCGTCCACGACAAGCACGTCAGCGCTCATATCATCTCCTCAACGCCACCGAGGGCCGCGGCGGGCAGGCGCGCGGTCGTCGGAAATTTCAGGATCACCCGGGCTCCGGGCGCTTGGTGGGCATCGGTCAGGACCAGAGTTCCCTCATGGTCCTCCATGATCCGCTTGACGATCGCCAGGCCAAGGCCTGTGCCCTTCTCGCGGGTCGTTACATAGGGTTCGGTCAGGCGATCGCGATCACGGGCCGGAAGGCCGACACCGTTGTCCTCGATGATCACCCAGAGATCCTGGTCGTCGGTCACCAGGGTCGCGGTGATCCTGCCGGGCGGTTCAGGGGTGATGTGTCGCCGCGCGCCAACCGATTCGCCGGCGTTTTTGAGGATGTTGGTCAGGGCCTGGCCTACCATTCGCGCATCGCACTGGATCAGCACGTCCTCGCCCGGATTGATCAGGGCGACCTCGATCTCGGGATCCACGAACCGCTGGGCGAAGACGCCCTGGCGCAGCATCTCGGTCAGGTTGGCCGGCTCAAAGCGCGGCGCGGGCATGCGCGCAAACGCCGAGAATTCGTCGACCATCCGGCCGATATCGCCCACCTGGCGGATGATGGTTTCGGTGCAGCGGTCGAAGGTCTCAAGATCGCTGGTGATCTCCTTGCGATACTTGCGCTTGATGCGTTCGGCCGAAAGCTGGATCGGGGTCAGCGGGTTCTTGATCTCGTGGGCGATCCGGCGGGCGACGTCCTTCCAGGCGGCGTTGCGCTGGGCTGCGACCAGGCGGGTGATGTCGTCGAAGGTCAACACGAGCCCTTCGGCGACCTGACCGGCGCCGCGCACACGCAGTCGACGGGTCTCGCCGTCGCGCACCAGATCGATCTCGACCTCGGCGTCGGACCGACCCTCCAGGATGGTCTCGACCACGATATCGAACTCCGGCGCGGCCGCGATGAGGTCCAGGCCGACGGCGTCTTCCTGCAGGCTCAGCAGAGTCACGGCGCGACGATTCAGGGCCGAGATCCGTCCCTGGGCGTCCAGGCTGACCACCCCGGCGCTGACACCTGACAGCACCGTCTCGATGAACTGGCGTCGGGTTTCGGCGTCAAGACTGGCTGTTCGCAATGCCGCCTGCTGAACCTGAAGATCCGTGGTCATCATGTTGAAGGCGTTGGATAATGCCCTGATCTCATCAGGTCCGACCTCAGCGTCGACCCGAGCGTCCAGATCGCCCGCCGACACCCGCCCGGCGGCTTCCACCAGTCCAGCGACGGGGCCGGCGATCGAGTTGGCGGCGGCGATGCCGACCCAGACCGCAGCGACCAGAACCAGCAGCGCTGTTTCAGCATAGCTGAGGCCAAAGATGGCCTGGATTCGCACCCGGCTACGCTCGGCGTCGCGATAGGAGATCAGCGAGTCTTCAGCCTCGATCAGGTGACTCAAAATCCCCGTGTCGATCGGGCGAACCACATAGAGATAGGCGTCCGGAAACGCCTTCAGGCGATAGAGCGCGCGGAACAGGTCCGATGACACGAAGCGCTGCGCCATCGCTTCGCCGGTGTCGGTGCCCTGAAAGGTCGACGGCGGCGGCGCGAGAAACGCGGGGGCGCCGGGCATCTCGGCCCGCGCCAGAATGCGCCCGTCGCGGTCCAGCACATAGGCGGCGGAGAAGCCGCTATTGGCGGTCTCGCCGGCCAGGAAGTGGCTGAACACCACCGGCGACTGCGAGATGGCCGGCGCGGCTTCGTTCAGGTTGGCGGCCATCGGGCGAATGTGTTCGCTGATATAGTTCGTCTGTTCCGCTACGTAGGATCGCGCCACCTTGGCCGAGTTCTCGACCACGGTTCGGACCCTCTGGCTGAACCAGCCCTCGACCCCCCGATTGACCAGCACGCCGAAGAACAGCGCCACGATCACAGCGGGTGCCACGGCGGCGAACGAGAAGAGGCCCACGAAGCGAAGATGCAGACGCGCGCCGGCGTCATTGGCCCGGGCGTCGATCATCTCGAACAGGCGCAGGCCGACCACGGTGGCGATCGCCAGGATCAGCACCAGGTTGAAGCCCAGGACGATCAGGATGGCCGTGCTGGCGGGGCTGATCGGCCCGCTTTCAGGCGGCGACGAGGCCAGCGCCACGCCCGTAACGGTCAGGATCACCGCCAGGGCATAGGCACCGCCGATCACATAGCGTGATCGCAGCCGCTCCCGCCACCAGACCCGGCTGAACCGGGAGGGCGGGCTTTCGGACCCGAATGCGGACATGACGGACGCCATGACGGCAGTCTAGAAGTGGGTGTGCCCCAAAATCAACAGCTATGTGCCAAATAAGCTTCAGCGTCGCCCGCGGGTCATCTCCACGCCCAGGTCCTGGATCTTCTTGCGCAGGGTATTGCGGTTGAGGCCAAGGATCTCGGCGGCCCTGACCTGGTTGCCCCGCGTGGCCGACAAGGTCAGCTGGATCAGCGGGCGCTCGACCTCCTGCAGAACCCGGTCGTACAGACCCGCCGCCGGAACGCCGTCAGGCTGGTCGGCGAAATGACCGGCCAGATGACGTTCCACCAGCATTGACAGGGTGACGGGCCCCTCATCTGACCGAACGGCCGGCGTATGGTCCTGAAGCTCGCGATCGACGATCCGGGCGTTGATCAGCTCCTCGGCATAAAGGGCGCACATCCGCCGGATCAGGTTTTCCAGCTCGCGGACATTGCCGGGCCAGGAGTGGGCCTTCAGGCGGTCCAGAGCGCTGGAATCGATGGTCTTGGACGGCAGACCCTCCCGCGCCGCGCGCAGCAGGAAGGTACGGGCCAGGTCCGGAATGTCCTCGGTGCGATCCCGCAGCGGCGGCAGGCGCACGGGCGCCACATTGAGACGAAAGAACAGGTCCTCGCGGAACAGGCCCTGCTGGATCAGCCCCCGCAGGTCGCGGTTGGTGGCGGCGATGATCCGCACATTGGGGCGGCGGCCGGTCTTGGGATTGAGCACCGGCTCGGTGCCGTCGATCACCCGCAGCAGGCGCGTCTGGGCGTCCAGCGGCATGTCGCCGATTTCATCCAGGAACAGGGTGCCGCCGTCAGCCTCGATCAGGCGACCCAGATCGCCCTCACCGCGCCCGAACAGCTCGGTCTCGACCCGCTCGCGGGGAACCGCCGCCAGGTTGATGACCACGAACTTGCCGTCGCGACGGCGCCCCAGTTCGTGCAGGGCCCGGGCGACCAGCTCCTTGCCGGTGCCGCTTTCGCCCAGGATCAGCACCGTCAGGTCGGCGCCGACCAGGCGCGCGATGGTGCGATAGACCTCCTGCATCGGCGCAGAGCGGCCGATCAGCGGCAGGCGTTCGTCTCGCATCGCCCGCGCCTGGGCCTTGGACGCCTCCGCGTCGGCTGGACGGGAAAGGGCCCGGCGCGCGGCGGCGGTGACGTCGTCGAGGTCGAACGGCTTGGATATATACTCGAACGCCCCCGCGTCGGCGGCATTGACCGCCGTCAGCAGCGTGTTCTGGGCGCTCATCACGATGATCGGCAGCTTGGGCCGCTCCTTGCGGATGCGCGGCAGCACGTCGAAGACGTTCTCGTCGGGCATCATCACGTCGGTGACGACCAGGTCGCCCTCGCCATCCATGACCCACTTGAGCAGGGTGGTGGCATTGCCGGTGGCGCGCACCTGATAGCCCAGCCGGGTGAAGGCCTGGCTGAGAACGAGCCTCACCGACGAGTCGTCGTCGGCGATCAGGATCTTCTTGCTGGCGGCGTTCATGCTTGCGCGTCTCCGACGGAAGGTTCAGGCGCCACGGGCAGCAGCACGCGGAACACGGTGCGGCCGGGCTCGGACTCGAAATCGATCAGTCCGCCATGAGCGGTGACCAGCTTGGTGACCAGGGCCAGGCCAAGGCCGGTGCCGTTGGGCTTGGTGGTCACGAACGGCTGGAAGAGATGGTCGCGCAGGCTCTGTGGCACGCCGGGACCATTGTCCTGGATCCGGATCTCGATGGGCGCGCCGCTGGCGGCCTTGCCGTCGGCCCCTCGAACCCGAACGCCGGGGCGCCAGGCCGTGTGGATCAAGATGGCGCCGCGCCCGTCGCCGCGCATGTGGGCCGCTTCGGCGGCGTTCTTCACCAGGTTCAGGAAGATCTGGATCAGGTGATCCTCGTCGCCCCACACCGGCGGCAGCGAGGGGTCATAGGTCTCGCGCAGGGTCAGGCCGTCGGCCACGCCATTGGCGACCAGGGCGCGAATGCGGTCGAGCACCTGATGGATGTTCACGGCCTCGCGCGGGGTCGGCAGGTCTTCGGAGAAGGCCTCCATGCGATCCACCAAACGGCGGATGCGGTCGGTCTCGTCGACGATCAACTGGGCCAGCGGCTGGTCGGCGGCTGAAGCGCCCGTCTTCAGCAGTTGGGCCGCGCCGCGAATGCCGGCCAGGGGGTTCTTGATCTCGTGGGCCAGCATCTTGCCAAGCCCCACGACCGAGCGGAGACCGGCGGCGTCCGCGCCGCGATCCACGCCCAGCACGCCCTTGACATGCAGGGTCAGCAGCACCGAACCATCGCCCAGCGGCGCAGCGGCGCCATCGGCTTCAAAGGGCGGTTGACCGAAGAGATTGACCTCGACGCCATGCTCGCGAACCGGCGCGCCCTCGAAGATCGCCCGATCGAGCAGCGAGACCAGAACCGAGCCCGGCGGCAGGGCGGCGCGGAAACGGCCGCGCGCCAGCAGAGACAGGCCGTGGCCAAACAGCGCCTCGGCGGCTTCGTTGACGGCCACCAGCCCGCCCTGGCTGTCGACGACCAGCGCCGGTTCGGGGCTGAGGTCAAAGGCGGCGGCCTTCAGCGCCTCGGGCGCCTTGCCGCCCAGAACGCGGGCGTGGTCGCTCATGCGGCGATCCTCCGGTCTCCCAGCCAAAGGCGCGTCAGAGCACCCTCGACCAGTTCAGGTTCATCCAGACGACACATCGAGGCGCGCGCGGCGCGGCGCGCCTCGGGCGTCCCGGGCCATGGCGCGGCTTCGATGTAGGAGGCCAGGTGCTTGCGGAACATCTTCAGGCCCAGGGGCTGGCCATAGAAATCCAGGCTTCGGCGGAAATGGGTCAGGGCGATCGCCAGCCGTTCCTCGGCGTCGGGCTCGACAAAGGCGCGGCCCTCCAGCGCCGCCTCGATAGCCCCGGCGATCCACGGGCGACCATAGACGCCACGGCCGATCATCACGCCGTCGGCGCCCGACTGATCCAGCGCCATGCGCGCGCTGGCGCCATCGACAATGTCGCCATTGACCAGGACCGGGATCGATACTGCAGCCTTGACCTCGGCGACAGCCGACCAGTCAGCGACGCCCTTGTAGAACTGGCTGCGCGTGCGGCCATGAACGGTGATCGCCTTCGCACCGGCCGCTTCGGCGCGGCGCGCGATATCGGCGGCGTTGCGGGTGTTGTCGTCCCAGCCCAGTCGCATCTTCACCGTCACGGGCACATTCACCGCCTGGACCGCAGCGGCGACCAGGGCTTCGGCCAGATCCGGATCGCGCATCAGGGCCGAGCCGCACTGCTGGCCGCCCGAGACTTCCTTGGCGGGACAGCCAAAGTTCAGGTCGACGATCTCGGCGCCGGCTTCGGCGGCCATGCGGGCCCCCCTCGCCATCAGTTCGATGTCGCGACCGACCAGTTGAACGACCATCAGCGGCAGCCCCTCGCCCACGGCGGCGCGGCGCACGACGTCAGGCCGCCCCCGCGCAAACTCGGCGCAGGCCACCATCTCCGTCGCCACATAAGGCGCGCCGAGCGCCGTGGCCGTTTCTCTGAAGGGCAGATCGGAAATGCCGGTCATCGGCGCGATCCACACGCGCCCAGGCACTTCCACTCCGCCGACCTCGAGTTTATTGCTCATTTTATAATCATCCCCGACGCTGCGTTTTTAGGCATATTGTGCGGCGCAGTAAAGCCCGGATCGACTGGACAACCGCAACGGCCGGACTAAACAGCGGCCATGACCTTTTCCGCCGTGATCGTCGCCGCCGGCTCCGGAACCCGGGCCGGCCCTGGCCAAGCCAAGCAATGGCGCTCCGTCGCCGGCAAACCTGTTTTGCGCTGGTCGGTCGAGAGCTTCATCGCCGCAGGCGCCGCCGATGTGGTCATCGTGGCGTCGCAAGACGGCACCCGGATCCTGGCCGAGGTGCTTGCCGGCCTGAAGGGCTGGCGCAGCGTTCAGGGCGGCGCGACGCGCGCGCTGTCTGTTTGGGCGGGCCTCGCGGCGCTTTCACAGCGACCGGCTGACGAGCCCGTACTGGTGCACGACGCCGCCCGGCCCTTCCTGAGCCGCAAGACCATCGACGACCTGCTCGGCGCCCTGACCGACGCGGACGGCGCCATTCCCGCCCTCCCCGTCGCCGACACCCTGAAGCGCACCGACACGGGCGCGCCGCTGACCACGACGTCTCGCGACAATCTGTGGCGGGCCCAGACCCCGCAGGCGTTCAGGCGAAGCGCCCTGGTCTCGGCCTATCTGGCCTGGAATGGCCAGGCCGAGCCCACCGACGACGCCCAGGTCGTGGAGGCCGCTGGCGGCCGTATAGCCATCGCGCCCGGTGACCCGCTGCTGATGAAACTGACCTATCCGGAGGATTTCGCCATGGCTGAACGACTGGCGGGCGCGGCCCGCATCACCCGCATCGGCCAGGGCTTCGACGCGCACCGCTGGGGACCGGGCGACTCGGTATGGCTGTGCGGCGTCGAAATCGTCCATGACCAGACACTGATCGGCCATTCCGACGCCGACGCCGGCCTGCACGCCCTGACCGACGCCCTGCTGGGCGCCATCGGCGAAGGCGATATCGGCGATCACTTCCCGCCGACCGACCCGCAATGGAAAGGTGCGGCCTCGGACAGTTTCCTGATCCACGCCGCCGAGCTGGTGCGCGCCCGGGGCGGAACGATCATCAATGTCGATGTGACGCTGATCTGCGAGCGGCCCAAGATCAAACCGCACCGGGCCGCAATGCGCGAGCGCCTGGCCCAGATCCTGTCGCTGCCGCTGGACCGGGTCAGCGTCAAGGCGACCACGACCGAACAGATGGGTTTTACCGGGCGCGGCGAAGGTCTGGCGGCCCAGGCCGTCGTCGCGGTCGAGACTCCGGCCTGAGGGGTATAGGCTGGGCCGAGCGAATCCACTGGAGAGCCGCATGTTTCCGCTAGAGATCGAAACCCTGGCCCGCCTGCTGGTCGCCGAGGCCCGAGAGAAGTCCCTGAGGCTGGTCGCCGCCGAAAGCTGCACGGGCGGTCTGGTGGCCGGCGCGATCTGTTCGATCTCGGGCGCGTCGGACGTCTTCGAACGCGGCTTCGTCACCTACACCAATCGCGCCAAGTCCGAGATGCTGGGCGTGCCCGGCGACCTGATCGCCGACCATGGCGCGGTCTCCGAGCCGGTCGCCCGGATGATGGCCGAGGGCGCCCTGGCCAACAGCCACGCTCACGTCGCCGTCTCGATCACCGGCATCGCCGGGCCTGGCGGCGGCACGCCGATGAAGCCGGTCGGCACGGTCCACTTCGCCGTGGCGCGCGCCAATCGCTCGCTCGTGCATCGCCATGAGACGTTTGACGGCCAGACGCGCGAGGCGGTGCAGCTAGCGGCCGTGCGTACGGCGCTGGAAATGCTGCGCGAGGCCGTGGCCTAGCGATGCCTGAAGCCGCTCCCTCCGACTGGCGGCGTTTTGTCGGGGCGGGACTGTCGAAGAACACCCTGGCCGCCGCGGCGGCCCGCAAGAGCGAATTCCGGCACGCGATCCGGGTCTCGGCGGCTGTAGGCGCGGCCTTTGCCGTGGCCACCCTGCTCAAGCTGCCGCAGGGCTATTGGGCGGTTTTCACCGCCGTGATCGTGGTGCAGACCAGCATCGGCGCGACGATCACCGCCTCGATCGAGCGCTTCATGGGGACAGTGGTCGGGGCCGTCGTCGGGGCCGCAGCGGCCTATCTGCATCTGCGCTATCCGGCGTTCGGCGGGCTGATCCTGTGCGTCGCCGTAGCCTTGCTGTCCTTCCTCGCCGCCGTGCGGCCGACCTTCAAGGTCGCCCCCGTGACCGCTGTCATCATGCTGATCGGCACGACCACCCACATGGATCCGCTGACCGCCGCGATCTACCGGGTGATCGAGATCACCGTCGGCAGCCTCGCGGGCGTGGCGGCGACCCTGCTGATCTTCCCCGCGCGCGCTCACGGGGCGATCGTTCAGAGGGTGCGCGAGATCGTCGATCTCAACGCGGGTCTGCTGTCGCACTACGCCCGGGTCCTGCGCGGTCAGCCCAGCGATCTGGTGGCGGCTGACCAGTACGACGCCAACCGGGCGATCATGGCCAAGCTCCAGACCGACATGGCGGAGGCCGATCGCGAGACGGCTTCGCGCCTCAGTCACAGATCAGCGCCCGAGGCCCTGCCCCGCACCCTCTGGCGGCAGCGCAACGACATCGTGATGATTGGCCGGGCGCTGGTCCAGCCAATCGCCATCCCGGGCCTGGCCGAGCCGGCGGCCGCCATGATCGAAGCCGCCCGAACCTTCCTGATCCAGGCCGCAGAGCTGAACCAGCCACGGGCGCGCCCCGATCGCCTCGCCTTTTCGCAAGCTCATGTCCGCTTTCAGGAGGCGGTTGAAGGGCTGCGCGCCGACGGTTCGATCCGCGACCTGCCGTTCGACGACGCGGCGCGGATCTTTGGTCTGGTGTTCGCGATCGAGAACCTGCACGCCAATCTCGGCGACTTCGCCGACCGGCTGGAAGAGCGCAACGAGGCCGCAGACTAGGACTCGGGAGCCCCGTGGATCTGTCGGGCGCGCGCCTCGAAACAGGCGATCAGCTTGTCGGCGGCGCGATCCAGATTGGCCGCCAGCAGCGCGTCCAACATGCGCGACTTGAACGCGAAGTCGATGATAAATTCAATAGTAGTTTCCGCGCCTTTGGGCGTGAACTTCCATTGATTTGAAAGCCGCTTGAACGGTCCGTACAGCAGGCTGACATCGACCGTCAGATGCTCGGCGTCGCGGCGTACGCGCGTGGCGAACTTCTCTTTCAGGAACGAGAACCCGACCTGGGCCTCAGCGTCGACGCTGCTGACGGGACCGTCCTGGCGGGCGTTCCAAGTGCGCATGGCGGTGATCCAGGGCACGAAGTCGGGATAGCGGTCGACGTCGCCGACCAGCCCGAACAGCTGCTCGGGCGTGTAAGGCAGGACCCGCGTGACGACGTGGCGATGCAAGCCTAGGCCGTCCGGGCGTCGAGGGCGCGGCGGGCCGCCTGCAGCTTGGCGAAGTCTTCGCCCGCATGGTGCGACGAACGGGTCAGCGGACTTGCCGAGACCATCAGGAAGCCCTTGGCCCGGGCGATGGCCTCATAGGCCTTGAACTCTTCGGGCGTGACGAAGCGGTCAATGGCGGCGTGCTTGCGGGTGGGCTGCAGGTACTGGCCGATGGTGATGAAATCGACGCCGGCCGAGCGCATGTCGTCCATCACCTGCATCACCTCTTCCTTGGCCTCACCCAGACCGACCATCAGGCCCGACTTGGTGAACTGGGTCGGGTCGCGCTCCTTGACCCGCTCCAGCAGGCGCAGGGAGTTGTAGTAGCGAGCGCCGGGGCGGATCTTCAGATAGAGCCGCGGCACGGTTTCAAGGTTGTGATTGAAGACGTCCGGGCGGGCGTCGATGACCACGTTTTCCGCGCGATCCTTGCGCAGGAAGTCCGGGGTCAGGATCTCGATGGTCGTGCCCGGCGCGGCGGCGCGGATGGCCAGGACGACTTCGGCGAAGTGCTGGGCCCCGCCATCGGCGAGGTCGTCGCGGTCCACCGAGGTGATGACCACGTGCTTGAGGCCCATCTTGGCGACGGCCCCGGCCACGCGGCGCGGCTCATCGGCGTCCAGCGCCTTGGGCAGGCCTGTGGCGACATTGCAGAAGGCGCAGGCCCGCGTGCAGATCTCGCCCATGATCATCATGGTGGCGTGCTTCTGGCTCCAGCACTCGCCGATGTTCGGACAGGCCGCTTCCTCGCAGACCGTGGTCAGCTTGTGCTCACGCACGATGCTTTTGGTCTCGTTGTACTGGCCTGAGCCGGGCGCCCGGACGCGAAGCCACTCGGGCTTGCGCAGCACTACCGTATCGGGGCGGTTCTGCTTTTCGGGGTGACGCGCCGCCCGGTCTTCCGGGGTGCGCGCCTTGAGCGTGTCGATCACCGTGGCCATGACGCCTAAATCGGTCTTCTTGCCCTCCGGATCAAGCACGCGATCTTGCATGCGGCGCGAAGGCGCGAAATGAGTGCATCCCATGCGTCGCCGCCTCCTCGCCGTCCTGTTGTTCCTGACCCTCGCCGGCTGCGGTGATGGCGACGCTCGCGCGCCGTTCGCGGATAGCCGGACACCGCCGTCGATCACGCCCCGGTCCTACGCCCCGGATAACTGGGCCTGGGGCTATGTGCGGGTCGGAAGCGGTCCGGCGCAGCGCTATGGCGTGTCGGCGCCCCCGATCGGTCCGCGCGCCACGGTCGTGATCCTGACCGGCTACGCCGAGCCGGCGGAAAAGTGGTTCGAGACCACGCGACGGCTGAACAAGGATGGCTACACGGTCTGGGTCCTGGAGCGGCAGGGCCAGGGTGGTTCCGAGCGGCTGACGCCCTGGCGCGATGTCGGCCATGTCGACAGCTTCGAGCCCGACGCCGCAGCCGTCCGCGCCCTGGTCAATGTGGTGATCCGGCCCAAGGGCGACCGGCCGCTGGTGGTTCTTGCCCATGCCGATGGCGGCCTTGTGGCCTTGCGGTCCGTCGAGACCGGCCTGCCGGCCGATGGGGTGATCCTGTCCTCGCCGGTCTTCGCGCTGCCACCCTCGCCTGCCCAGGCGACGCAGATCGCCGGCTGGGCCAGTCGTCTGAAGCTGGGCTGGATCCGGCCGCCCGGCGCGCCCGGCTGGAGCCGCGATGCGCCTGACGGCGTCGCGGCCGGCTTGACCAATGACAAGGCCCGGGGCGCGGTCCAGCAGGCCTGGCTGACCGCCAATCCCGACCTTCGCATGGGTTCGCCCAGCGTTGGCTGGCAGGCGGCCTTGGTCGAGGCGTCCGAGCGCGCGCGCGCCGATGTGGCTAGGGTCAGGGCGCCGGTGCTTCTCCTGTACGGGGGCCAGGATCGCCTGACGACTCCTGCGATCCTGGCCAGCACCTGCGCCGCACTCGCCGACTGCCGGACGGTGGCACTGCCAGCCGGTCATCACGACCTGCACATGGAATCAGACGCCGTTCGGGACGCCTGGCTTGTCGAGATCGAGCGTTTCATCAAGGTCCGCATCGCGGCCAAGGCGCAGCGCCACAACGGCTGATCCTGCGGTTTGTGACTCTTCCTTGCAAAGCTGGACCTTCCCCGGCAGTCTCCTGACCTAACGAACGAAAGCCATGACGCTTTTCGGGGAGGTTGCGCCGGGATGCCGGTAGTTTTTAAAGCGGAAGACGGCCAGAAGGCCCTCTTCGACGCCCTGATCGATGCGCGCGACACCTATGGCGCCAAAAAGCCCATCCTTGAGGATCAAGAACGCAACCCGCTCAGCTATACCGACCTGATCCGGGCGAGCTTTGCGCTGGGCCGCAAGATCGCGGCCATGACCCAGCCCGGCGAGAACGTCGGCGTGCTGCTGCCCTCGGGTTCGGCGGCCGTGGTGACCTTCTTCGCCCTGCACGCCTTCGGTCGCGTGCCGACCATGCTGAACTTCACGGCCGGCCTGCGAAACCTGAAGGCCGCCTGCCAGCTGGCCAAGGTCAAGCGCGTGCTGACCGCCCACAAGTTCATCGAGCTTGGCAACCTGCACGACATCGTCGATGCGCTGGAAGCCCAGGCGACGATCACCTATCTGGAAGACGTGCGGGGCACGATCGGCCTGGCCGACAAGCTGTTCGCCGCCGCCGCGGGCGCGTTTCCGCGCCAGTTCCGGGCGCCGGCCAAACCGTCAGACCGGGGCGTGGTGTTGTTCACCTCGGGCAGCTTCGGCGCGCCGCGCGGCGTGGTGTTGAGCCAGGCCAACATGGTCACAAATGCCGAGCAGATCGCCGCCCACATCGCGCTGGACCCCGATTGGGTGTTCTTCAACCCGCTGCCCGTGTTCCATTGTTTTGGCCTGACGGGCGGGGTTATCCTGCCGCTGCTGAAGGGCATGAAGGCGTTCCAATATCCCTCGCCCCTGCACACCAAGCAGATCCCGGCCCTGGTCAAGGACGTCGGTGCCTCGGTGCTGTTCGCCACCGACACCTTCCTCAACCACTATGCGCGCGCGTCGGACAGCGACGAGCTTTCAGGTCTGAGGTTTATCGTCTGTGGCGCTGAAAAGGTTCGGGAAGAGACGCACAATCTCATCCACGAAAAGTTCGGCCCTGTCCCCGTTCTGGAAGGCTATGGCGCCACCGAGGCTTCGCCGGTCATCGCGGTGAACAAGCCCGATGACAATCGTCGCGGCACGGTCGGCGGCCTGCTGCCCGGCCAGGAATTCCGCGTCGAGCCCGTCGAAGGCATTTCAGGCGGCGGCAGGCTGCTGGTCCGCGGCCCCAACGTCATGCTGGGCTACCTGCGCGAGGACGGCGGCGTCGATGCGCCGGATGGCGGCTGGCACGACACCGGCGATGTGGTCTCGATGTCCGACGACAACTGGATCACCATCAAGGGCCGGGTGAAACGCTTCGCCAAGATCGCCGGCGAGATGGTCTCCCTGACGGCGGCCGAAGACCTCGCCTCAGCGGTCTGGCCCGACGGCCGCCACGCGGTGATCTCGATGCCAGACAAGAAAAAGGGCGAGAGACTGGTTCTGGTCACTGACCGCCACGACGCAGCGGTCTCTGACCTGGTGGCCCACGCCCAGAACATCGGCGCGCCGGAACTGGCGGTGCCGCGCAAGATCCTGAAGGTGCCCGAAGTGCCCGTGCTGGGCAGCGGCAAGACCGACTATGTCGCCATCCAGCGCATGGCCGATCAGGACGCCAAGGCCGCCTGAAGCACGCTCTAGAAGATGCCGCCCAAGGCTTCCAGTTCAGATCGGAAGCCCTGCTTGCGCCCGTGGGCGGCTCGCAGATCGCTCAGGAAAGCGTCATGCTCCTGGAATTCGCCGAAGTCGGCGATCGTCGGGGCCAGGGATTCCATCTCCAGCAGATGCTTGGCGGCGGCCTTGTAGCGCCCGGCGATCCCATAGGTCAGCACGTTGCGGATCATGGCGCGCAGCAGCAGGGTCGCGGCCAGCGGGTAGCTCCCCTCCAGCCGCCTGGCAACGGGATCCAGGAGCAGGTGATCCGCTCCCCTGATCTCGCCATGACGCTCGATGATCAACCGGCTCGCAGCGACCAGGTTTGGCCAACCCGCGAGAAAGTCGAGGGCTGTGTGGAAGTTGGGAAACTTCACTGCCAGAGCGATCGCCTCATCCTCGGCGACCACGTCGTCAAAGTCCGGCAACCCTTTCAGGAAAGCGCGAAGACGGACCGTGGAAAGCGTGGCGCGAAAGTCAGCCCAGCGGGCCTTCTGAGCCTCTTCCTGGCGCCCATTGGCCTGCAGGGCGTCTAGATAGACATCCGTCCAATGGTCGTTGGGCGCTATCCACTCCCCCTCAACCAGGATGTTTTCGGCAAGATTGGGCCCGCTGGAAGAGCTGGGCGTTGCGACCTCCAGCGCCGCAAGCGCCTCTACCGGCCGGCTCGCGGCCAGAAGTCGCATCGCCACCGCAGCGCCGACGGACGGCAGTCGCTTCTCCGCAGCGGAAAAACTGTTGATGTAGGCATCGACATCGCCCGTCAGGTCAGCGAGGCGGAGAATCGCCCGGCGGAGATTTGTCGCCTTGTAGTCATAGGCGGATTTTCCAGCGCGTGGTCGCGATGCAAGCGCGGCTTGCAGTTTGTCGCGCAGGATCACCAGCCCGCTGGCTTGCAGCCCCGTTGCCACAATGCTGATGAGTGACTCGAATATCGCGCTGTCGTCGTTGCTGATCAGCCGGAAAACCCGCTCGGCAAGATCGCCCGGCGGCAGTTTGGCGGCGGCGGCAATTGGACCAAGGTCTTCGCAGGCCTGAAAAAATACCTCACCGATGACTCCATCGGTCTGACTGATCCTGTCGAGGACTGTCTCGGCCAGGTCCAGCAGATCAAGCAGCAGACCCAGCGCCCTCTTTGGGTCGCCATCAGCCAACCGCACAATCATCTCGCGGTGCAGGTCAAGGTCGCGTGCAAAGGCCGCCCGCTTGCGCCAGTGGATACGCGATGTGGCCTTGCCGATCGCAGCAAGCCGCTTGGCAATCTCGACGGCCAGACCTTCCGGCCCAACCTCCGCCAGCAGTTCCAGCTTCAGAACGCGCTTCACGTGGGTATCGACCGACAGATCCATCAGGATCGCCGCCAGCCGCTCCGCGCCGAGATCGGCGAGGTTGACCTGCGAAAGGGTGGTCTTGGACCCCTTCCGCGCCTTGGTCGCAGCCTTGGCCAAAGCCTTGGCCCGCTGGTCGGTCGTCTTGGCGATAGCGCGCGCCATTGAGGTCCCTAGATGTGCAGCACCCGTCCATACGCATCGAGCGTGGCTTCGTGCATGGCTTCCGACATGGTCGGGTGAGCGTAGACGATTCCGTGCAGGTCTTCTTCGGTCGCTTCCAGCGTGATGGCGGTGACGAAGCCCTGGATCATCTCGGTCACTTCGTGGCCGATCATGTGGGCGCCGATCAGGGCGCCGGTCTTGCTGTCGAACACCACCTTCACGAAGCCCTCGGTCTCGCCGGCGGCGACGGCCTTGCCGTTGACCTTGAACGGGAAGCGACCGGCCTTCACGTCGATGCCGGCGGCCTTGGCGGCGGCTTCGGTGTAACCGACCGAGGCGACCTGCGGGTTGGCATAGGTGCAGCCCGGGATCGGCGAGGTGACGGCCGGCGTCTTGTAACCGGCGATGAACTCGGCGGCGTGGATGCCTTCGTGGCTAGCCTTGTGAGCCAGCCAGGGCGCGCCGGCGACGTCACCGATAGCGAAGAGGCCGGGAACGTTCGTCTCGCCGTGCTTGCCGGTGACGACATGGCCACGGTCCGTGGTCAGGCCGACCGCTTCGGTACCCTCGGTATTGGGCACGATACCGATGGCGACGATGCACGTCTCGGCGGTCAGTTGCTCGGCCTTGCCGCCGACCTCGACCGACACCGAGACGCCTGTGGCCGTCTTGTCGATCTTGGTGACCTTGGCGCCGATGCGGAACTTGATGCCGCGTTTCTCGAACGCCTTCTGGGCGGCCTTGGACACCTCGGCGTCCTCGACCGGCATGATGCGGTCAACGGCCTCGACGACTGTCACCTCGGCGCCCAGGGCGCGATAGAAGCTGGCGAACTCGATGCCGATGGCGCCTGAGCCGATCACGACCAGCGACTTGGGCATGGTCTTCGGCGCCAGGGCGTCGCGATAGGTCCAGACCTTGTCGCCGTCCGACACCGCGCCGATGGCGGGAATGTTCCGGGCCCGCGCGCCGCTGGCCAGGATCACGTTTTTCGCCTGGATCGTGCGGCTGCCGCCGGCCTTCAGGGCCACGACCACCTTCGGAGCCGGTGTACCCTTTTCGAGCCTGGCCTCGCCCTCGACGACCTCGATCTTGTGCTTCTTCATCAGGAAGGCGATGCCGCCCGACATGGTCTTGGCCACGCCGCGCGAGCGCTCGATGATCTTGCTGAAGTCGAACGCCGGCTTCTCGACCGACAGGCCGTAGCTGTCGAGATGCGACAGTTGCTCGAAGATCTCGCCGGACTTCAGCAGCGCCTTCGTCGGGATACAGCCCCAATTCAGGCAGATGCCGCCCAGGTTCTCGCGCTCGATGATCACCGTCTTCAGACCCAACTGGCTGGCGCGGATCGCGGCCACATAGCCGCCAGGACCGGCGCCGATGACGACGACATCGAATTCCGTGGACATGGTGTTCTTACCCTAGCTTGGACGTCGCCCGAGGGGAGCCGGGCGGCCTCGATCGATCGGCCCGCA